>NZ_VOYM01000014.1:0-59612 GCF_013420285.1 Acinetobacter sp. YH01019 | reverse complement strand
TACAAAGCGTACTGTAATCTGGTGCGGTCCAATTTAATCCGCAAAGTTTAATCAGACTTTGCACAAAGCCAGTGACCATACGTAAAGATAGACGGAATAAGGATTTAATCATTAAGCAGCATTGGATAGCTGCGTCGGAGTAGGTTTGATTTCGCCCTTGTTTGCCTTTTGATAGAGCATACCATTGCGTAGTAGGATCAAACCAAATGGCAATATTTCCGCGATTAATGAGTGCTCGGTTATATGCGGGCCAATTGGTTGTGCGGTAGATTTTGTGTGTAGGCTTCTTCATTTGAAAATTATATCGCTGAAAAAGCCTTTACAGATAGGTTTGTGCAACAAAGCCGTTTTTAACTAGAACTTTCTTTTTTCAAGATGGATGATGACTCATCCATCTTCTAACTTAAAATTCTGTTGTTTTACGCTTTCGATACTTATGATCAATGACTGCCCAGAAGTAGAATGCGACCGATACAATCAGCGCGTATGCGAAGTATTCAGGTCTTAAATTTCCTTGAATTAAGCCTTGAATAAGTAACGTTAGCATCAGAGCAATAGTGGTGCTCATATACGTCACCATATTCTTATTGGCCTTCAGAGCGTTAATGAAGAATTGCTTTTTGAAATGTACTGATAACATCTCCACCCCTCCTTATTGTTGTGTACCAAAACCGATGATTTTGGTCTAGATTGATTTACTGTTGTACTTCTTATTCAGAAGTATTTCAATAGCAAATGTCATTATTTTGTCATAAAACTATGTTAGATCATCGTATAAGAATAATAGTTTTATTCATATAATAAATATCGTGTATCGTATTGTGCTGCAAAGTTGGTGAATGAAATGTTTACGATATTTATAATGATAAATAAAGCAATTAACGTACCAGATCTGACCATGTGTTTATGGCGCGAAACCAATAACTATAAGTCGATATTGTGGATATAGAATGGAGCTTATATTTCAATCTGTATGGTAAAAGTAACTGAATTTTAATAATAAAAATTTTTTTTATTTTGACATAGTGTTGTGCTATTTCATCTTATTAGGTTTGAAGCTGCTTATCACTAACTATTAGAGGTTCTTCAGTGCTGCAGTTTGGGACAAATAAATGTCTGTTTGGGTAAAACAAGACAATTATGTGTCACATATAAAATCATCATTCGGGTAAAACTCAGATTTTAGACAAGCTATAAAAGGTTATTTTTTAACTTTGTCGAATACGGCAGCAATCACTAACACAATAAGAGATGGGATTAACCATGCTAAATTTTGTTGAGCAAGTGGAAGGTTTGCAATAAAACTTGGTAGCGCATTTTCAAAACCAGCGACTTTTAAACCATCAAAAATACCGAATAAGAAAGCAATTGCAGTAACAGGCGCTACAACACGGGCAGGCTTATTCCAAAATTTTGAACAGAAGCTGAGTAGAATAACCGCAATCGCTGGTGGGTAAATTGCACTTAATACAGGTACAGACACCGCAATGAGTTTGGTTAAACCTAAGTTTGAAATGAGTAAAGAGAATCCAACTAAAATAAATACAAATATTTTGTAAGGGATTTTAGTGAGTTCAGAGAAATATTCAGCACATGCGCAAGTTAGGCCAATTGCTGTCACCATACATGCAATAAAAATCATTGCAGAGAGGAAGTAAGCGCCCATATCACCAAAGGCATGTTGTACATAAGCATGTAAAATAACGGCACCATTGGTCGCATTTGGTGCGATTTCATGACTGCCCATGCCCAGCTTAAACAAGCTGATATAAACCAGTGTTAAACCAATACCTGAAATAATGCTGGCAATAACTGCGTATTTAGTTACCAGTTTGCTGTCTGTTACACCACGTGAAGTGATGGCTTTGACAATTACAATACCGAATACCAATGCACCAAGCGTATCCATAGTTAAGTAGCCATTTACAACACCTTCAGAAACAGGTGATGCAACATAGTTACCAATTGCAGGCGGGATGATACCAGCAGGGATAAAGAACGCTGAAATACCTAAGATAATTAAACCTAGGATTTTCAATGGTGAAAGGAAGTAACCTACTGTATCCAAAATTTTATTTGGATAAAGTGAAACAATGGTCACTAAAGCAAAATAAATAACACTATAAATTAATAGGCTACTTGATGAGTTGCCAAAGTATGAAGAAAAACCAATTTCATAAGAAACGGTTGCAGTACGAGGTGTAGCAAATAAAGGACCTACAGCTAAGTAGCACGCAACAGTCAGTAAAATACTGGCAGCTTTACCAAGCGGCGAACTTAAAATCTGAATCGAACCTTCTACACGCGACAAAGCAATAATCGTGATCACAGGTAGACCAACTGCAGTAATTAGGAAACCAAATGCAGCTAACCAAACATGTTCACCCGCTTGCTGAGCGACAATCGGTGGGAAAATAATATTGCCCGCACCAATAAACAGTGCGAAGGTCATAAAACCTAAGGCAACAATATCCCGAGTACGGAGACTTGTCATAAAGGGAGATGAACTTAGAAAAAAGGCAATTTTAGTGCAATTGTGTGCTTTTTTGGAGCTTAATTTATAAGTGCTATGCTAAAAATTTATAATATTTTTCATGAATATATTAAAAGTTAAAATATAGTTCTATTTATACATTTGAAAACTAATGGAAAATATTTGAAATATTAATCTTTGGATGAAATTATCAATATTGTTATATGTTTTTTCGATTAATTGGTTGCTTTAAAAATCATCAATGTATCGCTTAAATAGATCGCTTTGAAAGGTAAAAGCATTGATGAATAAAACAAAAAATATCTAAAAGGTCTATAATTCAGCTTATCAAAATTAGAGGATGTCCAGATGAAAGCTTCCAAAATCACGATTAAAACCGAGCAAGACATTGAAAAATTACGTATTTCAGGACGACTTGCCGCACAGGTTTTAGAAATGATCGGGGAGTATGTCAAGCCTGGTGTGACGACAGAATATCTAGATGACATCTGTAATGACTATATTGTAAATACTTTGAAAGTAATTCCAGCCAATGTGGGCTATTACGGTTATACCAAAACCACCTGTATTTCACCGAATGAAGTGATTTGTCATGGTATCCCGTCGAAAGATACGGTCTTGCAAGATGGCGATATTATTAATATCGACGTTGCGATCATTAAAGATGGCTACTATGGCGATACTAGTCGTATGTACTATGTTGGAACAGTTACTCCCGCTGCGAAAAAGTTAGTAGAAACCACTTATGAAGCGATGGTTGCAGGTATTCATGCGGTAAAACCAGGTGCAACATTAGGTGATGTAGGTTTTGCTATTCAAACTGTTGCGCACCGTGAAGGTTATAGTGTTGTGCGTGAATATTGTGGTCACGGTATTGGTAAGGTTTACCATGAGCAACCAAGCGTTTTACATTATGGTCAACCAGGCCAGGGTGTTATTTTGAAAAAAGGTATGGTGTTTACAATCGAACCAATGATCAATTTGGGTAAAGCGCGTACTAAAGAGTTGAAAGATGGTTGGACAGTGGTTACTGCTGACCGTTCGTTATCAGCACAATGGGAACACATGGTTGTTGTAACTGATACAGGCTTTGAATTGTTATCACCTTGGCCAGAAGGTACAGGTAGCTATCCTGCAATTTAATTATACGATCTCGAAATTCTATAATTTGACCCAAAAGGTATTGATTTGATTGAGTTTTAGACTTTAGTCTAAAGTTTGTGTGTCTAATTCACATAAATAGACAAAAACGCTAAATCAAACGCTTAGACGGTTGAATTATCTGGTGTTGAAAGTTTGATCAATTTTAATTAAGAGTTTTTAACGATTTAGCTGAACATCATTGTATCTATACAATGCGATATACAGATTCTGCTGTAGTTTCTGAACTTTTAAAAGTTTCGCTTACCCACCACGTGGGTAAGCTTTTTTTTGTCTCAAATTTGGCAATTTTAATGTTTACTGAGTTTTTCAACTAAATAATCAATAAATACACGTACGGCAGGGAGTAAGCCTCGACGTGAAGGATAAACGGCATGGAAAATTCCGTGTGCAGAACGCCATTCGGGTAGAACTCGCACTAAAGCACCTGATTTGACATGATCTGCGACTATGCTGTCGGGCAATAACACCACGCCACAGTCTTGGCAGGCTAAAGAGGCGAGCATTGAAAGATCAGAGCCCATAACGGTTGGGTTTACTTTAATTTTTTTCTGATGATGATTTGCATCACTGACCACAATGTGTTGGTCGAGATGTTCATCTGCCATGCTCAAAATTTGGTGTTGGGATAAATCTTCAGGTTGTTTTAAGTCGCCAAATTGGTTGAGATAGGCTTGGCTAGCAAAAAGGTGTTGCTCGATATTTTCAAATTTACGGATAACTAGGTTTGGATCGTCGTCTAGGTTTGAACGCACACGAAGTGCTAAGTCAAAACCTTCGTTAATAATGTCAACTCGACGGTTAGTCACCATCATTTGAACTTTAATTTCAGGATAACGCTTTAAAAACTCAGGCAAATACTTGGTCATTTCATTTTGTGCAATTGACACTGGAATACTAACTTTGATCAAACCGCGGGGTTGAGTGCTCAAATGATCGACTAAATCATGTGCTGCTTGAGCAGCATTCATCATAACTTGGGCATGGCGGTAAATATTCATGCCAATGTCAGTCACTGCAAAATGGCGCGAACTACGTTGAATTAGTCGAACACCTAAACGTTCTTCTAGATTATAGACCCGTCTACTCAACTTGGATTTTGGAATATCCGTTGCACGTTCGGCAGCACTAAATCCACCATGTTCAACCACTTGAGCAAAACAATAAAAATCATCCAGATCGCTGAGCACTTATTTGTATTCCATATTTGCAACAATGTTGTTAATTAACTGGAATTGTTGCATTAAGTCAATTTTCAAATTGTTAATTTCACTGTATTTCAAAGCAAGATTTTGCAAGACTAAAGTCGGGTTAACGTCTTCGCACTTTCGCATTAGCATGACTTTAAAATAAATTTGTTGCCAACGTATTCATAATTCTAAACATTCACATCAACTTCAGTGAAATGTATAGAGAGAAAACTCAGCATTTACGAAAAGATTTAAACCGACATTAAAGGACAATGTCATGGAATTAAGACATTTACGTTACTTTGTCGCAGTTGTAGAAGAGCAGAGTTTCACAAAGGCTGCTGAAAAACTATTTATTGCTCAACCGCCTTTAAGTCGCCAAATCCAAAATTTGGAAGAAGAACTAGGTGCACAACTGTTTGAACGAGGTAGCCGCCCTTTAAGAACCACAACGATCGGTCGTTTCTTTTATCAGCAAGCGGTCAAGTTGTTGTCAAATGCGGAAGAAATTAAATTAATTACTCAACGTGCCAGTGCAACAGAGCGCACAATCAATATTGGTTATGGTGGTTCGTTGTTGTGTGGGCTATTGCCACGGATTGTGTATCTCTATCGTCAGCAATACCCACATTCAAATATTAATTTAATTGAACTGAACGCCATTGATCAAATTCAGGCTTTAAAAGAAGGTCGTGTGGATGCATGCTTTAGTCGAGTCCGTGTTTCTGATCTAGCTATTAAACGGGTTTTGCTACGAGAAGAACCATTGATTGCGGCAGTACATTCGAGTCATCCGCTTTCTACTCAAAAAAGCATTTCTTTGAATAACTTAAAGGATGAGCAAATTTTTGTGTACCCACCGAGTGAGGGCCAAAGTTATGCGACACAGATTAAATCTTTATTTTTAGAATATGGAATGGAACCTAAGCGCTTCAGTACTCAAGCAGATTTACAACAATCTTTGGGTATGGTTGCGGCAGGTGAAGGTATTTGTATCGTGCCTGAGTCAGTAAGAATCATGCAATTTAGACATGTTAATTACGTAAAGCTCTCTGATAGCGCTGCGATGAGTCCAATTTACTTGATTGTGCGTAATGATGATGAAGGTGAGTTGGCACGCCCATTATTTGATTGTGTTTATCAGGTGTATGACCTTGAAGCGATTGAATATGATCGTCGGGTATTTTAATAAATAAAGTAAAAACTTATCTCAATACATAAATAAAAGGCTCAATCATTATTGATGAGCCTTTTTTGATTGTCACTTTATGCAGCACTACTTTTTCTGAGGAATTTGGCAATCTCTCGATTAAACTTTAGCGGCTCAGTCAGTAAAGGGGTGTGTCCTGATTTTTGAAAAATAACTTGTTCTGCATTGGCTAGTCGATTCGCAATTAGATTTTGCCCCTGTGCAGAATAAAGGATAGATTGCTTGCCTGTGAAAAAAGTCGTGGGTGCGACTAAATCGGCAAGAGCATCCCGATAATCTTCTTTATGATTTAAATAATTTTGAATGTACCAATATAAATACGCCACACTTTGAGAAGGTAACATTAATTTTTGAAGCAATGGTTGATTATAGGCAAAGCGAAAAGCACTCAGTGCATAAGGATTACTATTTTGTAGGTCAATAAAACGCAGCCAAGCATTGATCAATTGTTGTCGGTCTTGTCGGTTTAGATGCTGCGCAAAAGGCGTTGATAAATTTGGTGCGAGGACTTTTGATATGTCTTCTAATATAGCTAAAAATTCAGCATGTCGTTTACCGTATAAACCATACTGCCAATCATCATCTACACTAATTTTAGGCGTTTGATCGATATGCAAGTAATGCTTAATTTTGGATGCAAAATTGCCGTATTTCAGACCATGCATGGTGGTGGTTGCCCCCATCGAATAAGCAATAACAGTAATTCTTTCGACAGGAAGTTGATTGACTAAGCACTCAATATCGCGCCAATGGCTAGAGATCGTATCTAGCTCAGGAATTTTACAGTTTTTTGAACCACCAAAACCCCGCCAGTCTGGAATGATGAATTTAAAGTTTTTACGTTGAGCAAATAGAAAAGGATGCCATTGCCAGCTTTGCATGCCTAAACCAGATAACACCAATATTGGTTCACCTTGGCCGTATTCTCGTACAAATAGCTGTTCGCCATCAGGCATTGTATAGTGCGGCATGTGATTGTCCTTTTTATCTTTTTGTTTTAACGATTAAATTTGTGTAGTTGTGGAATGATGGTTTCTAACCATTTTATCCATCCCATTTCTAAGTCGATACCCAATTGTAAAATCATTTTATGAATATACAGGGTACGGTCATCATCATGCGCATTAGCAAAGTCTTTTGCAAAAATAGACTGGTAGGTTTTTAGTTTTTCTTTGTGAATTTCAAGATGACGCTCTAATTCAGGTAGAACTGCATTACTTTCCAGTTGTGCTTCTGCACGTAAACGCACCATGAGTTCTTCACGTAATTGTGCAGGTGGGCTTTGTTCAACCATCCAATTGGCCAATTCTGTTCGCCCTAAAAGTTCAACCTGATAGGTTTTTTTACGGGTATGGCTTAAGTCATCTTCAATGGTGCTAATCCAACCTTTTTGCATCATGCCACTGAGTTCACGATAGATTTGTTGATGTGTTGCATTCCAAAAAAAGCCCATAGAGCGATCGAAACGGCGGGCGAGGTCAATACCTGTACTCGGTTTTTCCATCAAGCTCGTGAGTAAAACATGGGCCAAAGACATATACAGCTCAGTCAAAAAGTTTTGTGAGATTTATTATGCAACATGTTGCATAAAAATCAAATCTCGCATATAAATTAGTGCAACAAGTTGCATAATGTTTTGTGTTAGATTTAAATAATGGACAAAATCAACAGCAAAGCATCATAAAAATAGCCAGCTTTCCAGCACGCTAAGGAGTAAAAATGTCAAATTATCCAAATTTATTGGCACCACTAGACTTGGGTTTTACCACCCTAAAAAACCGCGTATTAATGGGTTCAATGCATATTGGACTTGAAGAAGCACCAGGTGGTTATGAACGTATGGCTGCTTTTTATGCGGAACGAGCTAAAGGCGGTGTTGGGCTAATTGTGACTGGTGGTATTTCTCCCAATGATGATGGTGTGACCTTTGCTGGTGGCTCAAAATTAGATTCTTTGGCTGAAGCTGAAAAGCATAAAGTGATTACCCAAGCGGTGCATGAGGCTGGCGGTAAAATTGCCATGCAAATTTTGCATACAGGGCGATATTCATATCAAGCAGATAATGTAGCACCATCTGCGATTCAAGCACCGATTAATCCAGTGAAGCCGCATGCACTTACAACAGCAGAAGTTGTACGTACTATTAATGACTTTGCAACTTGCGCAGGCTATGCACAAAAAGCGGGTTATGACGGTGTTGAAATTATGGGATCGGAAGGTTATCTCATTAATGAATTTATTGCTGCACGTACCAACCATCGTGATGATGAATGGGGGGGCAGTTACGAACAACGTATTCGTTTTCCAATTGAGATCGTCCGTCGTACCCGTGAATTGGTCGGCGAAAATTTTATTATTATTTACCGTTTGTCTATGTTGGACTTGGTTGATGGTGGTTCAACATTTGAAGAAGTTGTACAACTGGCGAAAGAAATTGAAAAAGCCGGGGCAACGATTATTAATACTGGCATTGGTTGGCATGAAGCACGTATTCCAACCATTGCGACCAAAGTACCACGAGCGGCATTTACTTGGGTGACAGAAAAATTAAAAGGCGAAGTAAAAGTACCTTTAATTACATCAAATCGTATTAATACGCCTGAAATGGCAGAGCATGTATTGGCATCAGGCCATGCTGATATGGTGTCTATGGCACGTCCAATGTTAGCAGATCCATTCTTTGTTGAAAAAGCTGAACAGGGTCGCAGTGATGAAATCAATACTTGTATTGGTTGTAACCAAGCATGCTTAGATCATATTTTCTCAATGAAAATTGCAACTTGTTTAGTGAATCCACAAGCATGTTATGAAACAGAACTGATTTTTAAAGAAACATCGACAACTAAAAATATTGCAGTCATTGGTGCTGGCCCAGCAGGTTTAAGCTTTGCAACTTATGCTGCCGAACGTGGACATAATGTCACTATTTTTGAAGCATCCAATCAAATTGGTGGTCAGTTTAATATTGCAAAAACCATTCCTGGAAAAGAAGAGTTTTATGAAACCTTACGTTATTTCAAACGTAAAATTGAACTCTTACCACAAATTAAATTGGTGTTGAACCATACTGCAACTTTTGATGAATTAGTGAAATCTGAGTTTGATGACATTGTGGTCGCAACAGGTGTAACACCGCGTCATCTGCAAATTGAGGGGATTGATCATCCAAAAGTGTTGAGCTATTTACAAGTGTTAAAAGAGCGTCAGCCAGTTGGAAAACGTGTTGCCATTATTGGTGCAGGGGGTATTGGTTTTGATACCGCAGAATACTTAACCCATGAAGGTGAAAGTGGTAGTTTGAACCCACAAAAATTCTATAATGAATGGGGTATTGATACGACCTATGCACAAGTTGGTGGTTTAAAACACCCAGATGTAGAAACCTCACCACGTGAAGTGTATTTATTACAACGTAAGGCTAAGTCTGTAGGTGCAGGCTTGGGTAAAACCACAGGTTGGATTCATCGTACTGGATTAAAACATCGTGATGTAAAAATGATTGCTGGTGCAAGTTACGACAAAATTGATGATCAAGGTTTACATATCACGGTAGATGGTCAGCCGCGTGTGCTGGAAGTCGATAACGTCGTGATTTGTGCGGGTCAGGAATCTTACACGGCGATGTACGAGCAATTACAAGCTGAAGGTAAAAATGTGCATTTAATTGGCGGTGCGAAAGAGGCAGGTGAGCTAGATGCTAAACGCGCAATTCGTCAAGGTGCTGAATTGGCCGCGATTATCTAAGCTGGTTTGGCATAAACAATCGTTTAAATTCTGCTAAATCCTCTGCTTGTTGGCGGAGGATTTAACAACTGTATTGATTTCAATAATTTAGATATTTAATTAAAAATAGGAACTTTTGCACAGTACATTTGTTTTGAATGTGCTGTGCATGAGCAATGATAAGGAAAAATACATGAGCATTGAAACAACAAAAAAATCTCTTGCACGTTGGCATGAAATGTTAAATAACCGAGATATGGCTATTTTGGATGAATTATTAGCAGAGGATGTGGTGTTTCGTTCACCTGTTGCTTTTAATCCTTATCCGGGGAAGCAAGTGGTCACTTTTATTTTGACCAATGTCATTCAAATTTTTGAAAACTTTACTTACCACCGTGAGTTTTATAGTGAAGATGGCCTCAATGTTGTACTTGAGTTTTCTGCGAATGTTGGCGAAAAGAGACTGAAAGGCATAGATATGATTCAATTTAACCAACACGGTCAGATTGTAGATTTTGAAGTAATGTTACGTCCAAAAAGTGGCTTAGAAGCATTAGCTGCAAAAATGGGTGAGCGTTTCGCAAAATACCAGCCACAGTAAACCATGCGTTTATTATTAATGACGCATTCTTATTCAATATGTGAAAAGCATGATATGTGTTGTCATGCTTTTTACATTGATAATCTAAGGTGTTCGTTATGGGGAATTATAAAGTTAAATCACTATAACCATGGCGCTAGCAAAACAAGGTAAGACGATGAAAAATATTGTTCATTTCGGTCGTAAAGCTGTATTAAATCTTGTAGATCAAGTGACGGGTGCTGAATGCCCTCAGTTGTATTACAGCCCGACAGGCTCAATGGCTCAAGTCTTACCAAAACTAAAACAATTACATGAAAAATATCGGCCAACACCTTGGTTGTCGAATGCCCATGTGCATTTATTGTATTTTGATGTCATTAAAAAACGCACCATTAAACTTCAGTATGATCAAATTGAACAACTAAACATGCCAGATGGCGGTGTAACTGCAATTGCATGGCTAGGTTTAGATTTGCCACCAGATACACCAACTATTGTGTTGATGCATACCATTACAGGCACACCTGAAAGTATGCGTGAATTGGTGCGTGATCTGCATCAATATACAGGATGGCGTATTGCGCTGTGTTTACGTCGAGGTCATGCGAATCTTCCAATGCCTGTTCCACAAATCAACCTTTTTGGTTCAACTCGGGATTTACGTGAGCAAATCAAATCTATACAGCAGAAATTTCCAAAGTCAACGCTATATGGTGTTGGCTCCTCTGCTGGTACGGGCTTGCTTGTGCGGTATTTGGGGGAGGAAGGTGAGGCAACACCATTAAAGGCAGCTTTTGCCTTATGTCCCGGCTATGACACAGAGTTAGGCTTTAAAAATGTGCATCCTTTTTATAGCAAAATGATGACCAAAAAGCTCTTTCAAAAGTTTGTCGAACCTTATGCAGCGACGTGGGAAAATACAGCTTCATTAATGGATGTTTTAAAAAGTCAGTCATTGGAACAGTTTGAGCGAAGGTATTTCCAAATGGCGGGTTTTAGTGATTATGAAAGTTATGCCAAGGCGACAAATCCAATATACGTTTTTCATCAAGTCAAAATTCCGTTGATGATACTAAATGCTGAAGATGATCCAGTTTGCCATATTAAAAATTTTGAACCCTATAAACAGGTGATTGCTGAAATGCCAAATGTCGTAGTGGTTACAACAAAAAAAGGCAGTCATTGTGGTTATTATGAAGGCGCTGTGGATACGCACTCATGGGCATCAAAATTAATGGCAGACTTTTTAAAACTTTATGTCAAAACGTAATTTTAATATTTATCCTTATATCAAAAGCCCACAATTGTGGGCTTTCTCATTAGGCGTTAATGAACGGCACTACAAGGTATAGTCTTGCTGTTTAATTTTATTTGAAGTAGAACCAATCCTAAAGCAGCAAGACTCAGTCCAGCACCTGTGTAGAAAATAGCTGCATAACTAAAATGCATATTGAGAACAGCTGCGCCTGCGACAGCACCTAAGGCATTACCTAAATTAAAAGCACCAATATTCACAGAGGATGCTAGGCCTGGTGCATCATGTGCGACAGACATGACTCGCATTTGTAAAGGTGGTACGACTGCAAAGGCTGCGATACCCCAAATTACTAAAGTGATTGCAGCGCCAATGGTTGTCGTTGCCAGAAGTGGGAACAAAAACATCATTAGCATGAGCAACACTAAAAAGCCAATCAGGGTTTTGTCGAGTGAAATATCTGCAAATTTTCCACCCAAATGGTTACCAATAGAAAATCCTATGCCAATTAAAACCAACATCAAAGTGATAAGTTCTGGAGTCGCGTGGGTAAATATTTTTAGACTTGGTGCGATATAGGTATACAGTGCAAACATCGCACCTGAACTCATGACTGTAGTGAGTAAGGCCAGGATAACTGGAAGGCGTGTGAGCACTTTTAATTCTTGCTTTACATTAGGCTTAACGCGTTGTTTGTCTTTAGGAAGTGCTTTAAATAGTGCGAAAATAGTCATTAGTCCAAGGATGCTAATTGCTGCAAAAGACATACGCCACCCAATATTTTGACCAACCCAAGTTGCGAGCGGAACACCTCCAATATTCGCAATGGTTAACCCCATAAACATCATCGCAACGGCACCGGCTTGTTTATCTTTTGGAACAACACTTGCCGCGACGACAGAGCCTAAGCCAAAAAAGGCGCCGTGGTTTAAACTAGTCACTAAACGCGCAGCCATTAAACCTAAATAATCTGGCGCAACTGTGGCAAGCAGATTGCCAAGGGTGAAAATTGTCATTAATAACATGAGTGCTGTACGTTTTGAAAAACGTGCAAGCCATAAAGTCATAGCGGGTGCGCCAATCATGACACCGATAGCATAGGCACTAATCAACAAACCGGCTTGCGGTATTGATACCGATAGATCCTCTGCAATTTCAGGTAAGAAGCCCATGGGTGAAAATTCAGTGGTACCAATAGCAAATGCACCAATTGCGAGAGCGAGCAAGGTAAAATTAATTTTCATGTTATAGATCCCATGCTGGGGCTAATTCAGGTGGATTGACTTCACGTCCATTGCGATCAAGCGTGGCAATGGCCTGCATCTGTTCTGGTGTTAAATGAATCTCTTGAGCTTTTAAATTACTGATTAAATGTTCACGTTTGGTTGATGATGGAATCACGGCATAACCTTTTTGCAGTGCCCATGCGAGTGCAATTTGGGCCGAAGTGACTTGGTGTTGTGCTGCAATATCAGAAAGTATTGGGTCATTTAGCACTTTGCCATAAGCCAAGGTCATATAAGAGGTGACATCAATATTTTGCTGTTTTAAGTAAGTCGCAAGTCGTTCATTTTGAAGATAAGGACTCAGTTCAATTTGATTGGTTGCAATCTGCTCAGCACCAATACTGTTAATAGCTTGCTGAGTAAGCTCAATATTAAAATTAGATACACCAATATATTCAGTCAAACCTTGTTTTTTTGCCTCAAGTAAATGTCCCATTAATTCTGGAATATTGACTCCAAGTGCAGGTGCAGGCCAATGAATAAGTGAGAGGTTAACTGCATCCGTTCTTAATTTAATTAAGCTGTCTTTTAGACTGGGTATCAGTTTGTCGGCAGCATAATTTTCAGTCCAAATTTTCGTGGTTAAGAAAATATCAGCTCTATTGACCTGACTTTCATGGATTGCTTGGCCTACTTCTGCTTCATTAGCGTATATTTGTGCGGTGTCTACAGCACGATATCCAACTTCTAAGGCAGTTTTAACTGAATGAATGACAGTGTCACCTGTTAAGCGGAAGGTGCCGACACCAAATTGGGGAACAATCATCTGGAATTCTCTTTTTTTGAATTGATGCTATTGTGCTGCTAATTTTAATGAAGAAAAATGCATGAATTTGGAATATATTATTGATTAAAAATCACGAATTCGAATAAGCAATGAAATCGACAATTGAGGAACTGCAGGCTTTTACTGTCATTGTAGATAGCGGCTCTATTATCAAAGCAGCAGAAAGACTGGATCAAACAGCATCTGGTGTAAGCCGCGCATTACAGCGTCTGGAATCTAAATTAAATGTAACCTTGTTGGAACGAACTACCCGCAAAATTAAGCTGACGCAAGAGGGGCAATTGTTTTTAGCAAAAACACGGCGGATATTGAATGATTTGAGCGAAGCGGAAGATTCCCTGCTGAAATTAGATGCAGATACTTCGGGGTTAGTGCGGGTCGATTCTGCGATTTCGTTTATTCTGCATATGATCGTTCCCTTGATTCCAGAATTTAATGCACGTTATCCGCATATACAGATTGAATTGGTAAATCATGATCAAGTGATTGATTTATTGGAGCATAAAGCAGATGTCGCAATTCGCTTTGGAAAATTAAACGACTCCAGTTTACATGCAAAACTTATCTACAAGAGTCGACTGTGTTTGGTGGCGAGTCCTGAATATCTTCATCAGCATGGACGTCCGCACAATGTTGATGAGCTAACCGCACATACTTTACTTGGATTTAGTCAAATTACCCATATGAATACTTGGCCAATCCAAGTCGCAGGGAAACCTTTGACGATCCGACCAAATATTAAGGCATCAAATGGTGAAACCATCCGCGAGCTTGCAATTCATGGGATGGGTATCGCTTGTCTATCAATTTTTATGGTAGATAAAGATATTGCAGAAGGGCGATTGGTACAACTTTTAGACGATCAAATTGAGCCACATGAACAGCTTATTCATGCTGTCTATTATCAACAAGAGCATTTACCGAAACGTGTTCGTTTATTTATTGAATATATAGCTGAAAAATTACAAGAATAGTTATGAGAAAAACAGTGCATTGTTGAGTACAGATTTTTCTTTACATAGAAACAATAAAAAACCCGACAATTGCCGGGTTTTTTTGATCATTTGTTTGATAAAACTTCGATCTTAGTTCTCTAAAGCTGGTGTTGCAGCAGCAATGGCAGCAGCAACGGCGTCATCTTCAGACTGTGCAGAACCTGAGTTTTGTTTAGGTTGAGCAGCTTGTGCAGGTTTTTCTGCCGCTTTAGGCGCTTCTGCTTTTGGAGCAGGAGTTTCTGCAGGTGTTGTAGGTTCACGACGAATTTCAGTTGTTGTATTCGGTGTTTCTTCACGAATCACTTCAACTTGCTGTTGAGTCGGCTCTTCAACAACTGGTTGTTCTTCAACTGGTTCTAGTTGTGTAGGTACAGATGCTGTTGGTTCAGATGCTGCAACTTCAACCTGTTCCTGTTCTTCTTCTTTTGGTGCTTCTTTTTTTACACATGCTGTAAGAAGTAGACCTGTTGCGATTGCACCGCAGATTAAAAGTTTCTTATTCATAGTTACACAAAACAAAAAAGTGTGGATTGGATGGCGACATTATAACAGTAAATAAGAATATAGAAATGATAAGAACTTACTCTAAATTTTTATCATAATTGCTGTTACAATAACCAATTGTTTATTGTTCTATGAATTGATGCCGATTGACTTTGCTTTATTGGTACAAGGTAAAGTAAAATTGCGCAACATTGCAGGCCGATTTAGGCTCGATTGTACGAGAAACCCAATGACCCATTTTATTTTCGTGACTGGTGGTGTAGTTTCATCACTAGGTAAAGGTATTTCAGCTGCTTCTGTTGCTGCACTTTTAGAAGCTCGTGGTTTAAAAGTGACCATGGTAAAAATGGATCCATACATTAATGTCGATCCAGGGACAATGAGCCCATTCCAACATGGTGAAGTTTTTGTTACAGAAGACGGCGCTGAAACAGACTTAGACTTGGGTTACTACGAACGTTTCTTACGTCGTGCGAAAATGACCAAATTGAATAACTTCACATCAGGTCGTGTTTACCAAGATGTTCTAAATAAAGAACGTCGTGGTGATTACCTTGGTGGTACTGTGCAAGTTATTCCACACATTACTGACAACATTAAAGAACGTGTACTTCGCGCAGGTGAAGGTTATGACGTTGCGATCGTTGAGATCGGCGGTACAGTAGGTGACATTGAATCTCTCCCATTCATGGAATCTGTACGTCAGTTAATGGTTGAACTTGGTCACAAGCGTACGATGCTTATGCACTTAACGTTACTCCCATACATTAAGTCTGCAGCTGAATTAAAAACTAAACCAACTCAGCACTCAGTAAAAGAACTTCTGTCTATCGGTATTCAACCAGACATTTTGATCTGCCGTACTGAGCATGATGTTGATGCAGATACAACACGCAAAATTGCACTGTTCACTAACGTTGAAGCACGTGCAGTTGTGGTTTGTAAAGATGCACGCTCGATTTATCAAATTCCACGTACATTCTACGAACAAAACGTTGATGATTTAATTTGTGAACGTTTTGGCTATAACGATCTTCCGGAAGCTGATTTAACAGATTGGGATAATGTTGTAGAAGCATTACTTAACCCTGAATACACAGTACGTGTCGCAATGGTTGGTAAATACGTTGAACTTCCAGATGCTTACAAATCTGTAAACGAAGCACTTTTACATGCCGGCATTCAAAACCGTGTGAAAGTTCAGATTGACTACGTAAATGCTGAAGAGCTTGAAAGCCAAGAAGTAGCAGAGGTATTGAAAGATGCTGATGCGATTCTGGTTCCAGGTGGTTTCGGTGAGCGCGGTACTGAAGGTAAAATGAAGGCGATTCAATTCGCACGTGAGAACGGTGTGCCGTTCCTCGGTATTTGCTTGGGTATGCAGTTGGCTGTGATCGAATATGCACGTAATGTTGCGGGTATTAGCGACGCGACTTCAACTGAATTTAACCGTTCTACAAAATCACCATTGATTGGTTTGATTACTGAATGGTTAGATGAGCGTGGTGAGGTTCAGCAACGTAATGCAGATTCTGACCTTGGCGGTACAATGCGTTTAGGTGCTCAAAAATCTGAATTGGTTGCAGGTACAAAAACTGCTGAAGTTTATGGTTCTGAAGAGATCATTGAACGTCATCGTCACCGTTACGAAATGAACAATCGCTATATTCCAGTGCTTGAAGAAAAAGGCATGAAGATTTCGGGTTATTCTCCAGTACAACGTCTTGTTGAAACTGTTGAAATTCCTGAACATCCTTGGTTTATTGCTGTACAATTCCACCCAGAATTTACAAGTTCACCGCGTGATGGACACCCATTATTTGCTGGCTTCATTGATGCTGCTAAAAAGCAGTACAAAAAAGCAAAATAATGCGTTTTGACTAAACCAGGAAGAGTTTAAATGTCGCAATTAAAACCACAGGAAATTGTACGTTTAGGCGATATACAAATGGCAAATCATTTGCCATTTGTACTATTCGGCGGAATGAATGTACTTGAATCTAAAGATCTTGCTTTTGAGATTGCTGAAACATACGTAGATATCTGCAAACGCCTTGATATTCCCTATGTATTTAAAGCTAGTTTTGATAAAGCCAATCGTTCAAGCTTGAACTCTTTTCGCGGCCCAGGCCTAGAAAAAGGGATTGAGTGGTTAGCTGACATTAAAAAACACTTTAATGTGCCGATTATTACTGATGTGCATGAGCCATACCAAGCGGCACCTGTGGCAGAAGTGGCGGATATTATCCAACTTCCAGCATTCTTAAGTCGTCAGACTGACCTCGTTGAAGCAATGGCGAAAACTGATGCCATTATCAATATCAAAAAAGCACAGTTCCTAGCGCCACACGAAATGCGTCATATTTTGCATAAGTGTTTAGAAGCGGGAAATGACAAACTGATTCTTTGTGAACGTGGTTCGGCATTTGGCTACAACAACTTAGTTGTAGACATGTTGGGCTTTGACATCATGAAGGAAATGAATGTTCCTGTGTTTTTTGATGTGACTCATGCGCTTCAAACACCAGGTGGTCGTGCAGATTCTGCTGGCGGACGTCGTGCGCAAATCACCACGCTTGCACGTGCGGGTATGGCAACTGGTTTAGCTGGTTTGTTCTTAGAAGCTCATCCTGACCCAGAAAAAGCCAAATGCGATGGCCCATGCGCACTTCGTATGTCACAGCTTGAACCATTCTTGGCACAGCTAAAAGAACTGGATACCTTAGTGAAAGGTTTCAGCAAGTTAGATACACATTAATTTGAAACACTTGATAGGTCATTTTTGGCCTATCTTATTATTAATCAACTGAGGAATTGTTCATGAGCCAAATCGTTGACATTCGTGCACGTGAAATTTTGGACTCTCGTGGTAACCCTACCATCGAAGCAGACGTAATCTTAGCCTCTGGCGTAGTAGGCCGTGCATGTGCACCATCTGGTGCTTCAACTGGTTCTCGTGAAGCTTTAGAACTTCGTGACGGCGACAAAGCACGTTACTTAGGTAAAGGCGTTAAAACTGCTGTTAACAACGTTAACACAGTAATTCGTGATGCATTGTTGGGTAAATCAGTATTCGAACAAAAAGACATTGATAACACAATGATCGCGCTTGACGGTACTGAAAACAAAGAAAAATTAGGTGCGAATGCAACTTTGGCAGTTTCTCTTGCTGCTGCGCGTGCTGCTGCTGATGAAAAGAAAATTCCTCTTTTCCAATACATCGCAGATCTTCGTAACAACAGCATTTTAACTATGCCTGTTCCAATGATGAACATCCTTAACGGTGGTTCACATGCAGACAACAATGTAGATATTCAAGAATTTATGATTGAGCCAGTTGGCTTCACTTCATTCTCTGAAGCTTTACGTGCTGGTGCTGAAATTTTCCATTCTTTAAAATCAGTTTTAAAGAAACAAGGTTTAAATACTGCAGTTGGTGATGAAGGTGGTTTTGCACCTAACCTTCGTTCTAACGAAGAAGCAATTACAGTTATTCTAGAAGCGATTGAAAAAACTGGCTACAAAGCTGGTTCTGACATTATGCTTGCGCTTGACTGTGCATCTTCTGAATTCTACAAAGATGGTCAATACATTCTTGCAGGTGAAGGTAACAAAGCGTTCACAAGCAACCAATTCTCTGACTATCTTGCAGGTTTTGTAAACCAATACCCAATTATCTCAATTGAAGATGGTTTGGATGAGTCAGATTGGGAAGGTTGGTCTTACCTGACTTCTATTCTTGGCGACAAGATCCAATTGGTTGGTGATGACCTATTTGTTACGAATCCGAAGATTCTTCAACGTGGTATCAACGAAAAAGTTGCTAACTCGATTCTGATCAAATACAACCAAATCGGTACTTTGACTGAAACACTTGATGCAATCTATCTTGCTAAAGCAAATGGTTACTCTACAGTAATTTCACACCGTTCTGGTGAAACTGAAGATTCTACAATTGCGGATCTTGCAGTGGGTACTGGCGCTGGTCAAATCAAAACTGGTTCACTTTGCCGTTCTGACCGTGTAGCGAAATATAACCAATTACTTCGTATTGAAGAATTGACTAATGCTGCATATCGCGGTAAAGCTGAGTTCAAAGGTTTGAACTAAGCAGATCATGCTATCTATGTTAAATGTATTTGACTCCAAAGCGAGTAAAGCATTGTTGGGCCTTGCGATCTTTTTGATCGCAGGCTTTCAATATTTATATTGGTTTGGTGAAGGTGGCTATCATGAGCACCAGCAACTCAGCCAAAAAGTTCAGCAACAAGTTGAACTTAATGATGAATTAAAAGAACGGAATCGCGTACTCGCAGCAGAAGTATACGACTTAAAAAATGGTGTGGAAGCTATTGAAGAACACGCACGACTTGATTTGGGTTTAATTAAACCTCACGAAACATTTGTACAGATGAGTACAATTAGTACCCAGTATAAACCCATTTATATCGATCCAAACGCACAAGTAGATTTACGTACTAATGAATCAGAACCAGCAGAGTTACCACCAGAGCCTTAATTTGTGGGCAATTATTCCAGCTGCTGGGTCTGGAAGTCGTTTTTCCAAAACAGAACTTAAACAATATCAAAGCATTGATGGTCAAACAGTGCTTGAGCATACTGTTGCTCGTTTAAACCAACTTAAATTAACAGGTTATGTATTGGCTATTGGCGCAGAAGACCATGTGGCCAAAACCTTACCTTTAGCGCAGCTAGAGAAAGCTCACTTTTGTAATGGTGGGGCCGAGCGTGTGAATTCAGTTTTAAACGCTTTAAATTATTTATCTACCATTGCCAGTGAAGATGATTGGGTTTTTGTGCATGATGCGGCACGTCCTTGTGTTGCGCAGCTAAATCTTGAAACGTTGGTGCAAACAGCTGTTACGACATCTCAAAGTGCAATTTTAGCTATACCAGTCCGAGATACCTTAAAGCGAGTTGAGACGGCGCCACAAATATTAACAACGGTAGATCGTTCAACATTGTGGCAAGCGCAAACCCCTCAAATTGCTAAATTAGGTGTGCTGAAGAAAGCCATTGAGCAGGCACTTGCTGCAGGTGTGAATATTACCGATGAAGCGAGTGCTTTAGAGTATATGGGGGAACCTGTGCAAGTGGTGCAAAGTCGCTCTGACAATATTAAAATTACCTATCCTGATGATTTAGAGTTAGCGCGATTAATATTGTCTTCTCAGTCAGCTTAAATTTTTAATTATTTAATGGAATATTTTGGAGACACTGATTCATTCGATGTCGCTTTAATCTATAATTCCTAAATTATTTTTTAGATCTGTTTCGCAATGATCCCTTCTCAGCAGTATCGTTTTTTACGTCAGTCATTACGTGACGGCAGAAGTATAAAACACGATTCTTCCCGATGGGCTAAACTTCATTTAGACCCATGGTTACTTTGCTTTCTAGTTCTCAATGCTGTATTGGGGCTAATGGTTGTCTACAGTGCAACAGCAGAGGATTCGGGAATGGTGCTGCGCCAAGCAACGAGTTTTGGTGTTGGTTTTATTGTGATGCTGATTTGTGCACAAATTCCGCCAAAAGTTTACCAGTCCATGAGTCCTTACCTTTACGGGTTGGGGTTATTGTTATTAATGCTGGTATTGGTGATTGGTGAAAAGCGCATGGGGGCAAAGCGTTGGATTAGTTTGCCGGGTATTGGGAGTATGCAGCCCAGTGAGTTTATGAAATTTGCGATGCCTTTGATGATGGCATGGTATTTTGCTCGTAAACCCTTTCCTCCTAAGTTTTTACAAATTGTTGGTGCGCTCATCCTGCTAATGATTCCATTTGTTTTGGTGGCTTTGCAGCCCGATTTAAACATTGGTTTAATTATTCCGGGCATTTTTGTATTGTTTCTGAGTGGCATGTCATGGCGTTTGATTGCAGGTGCTTTAACTGCATTTGCGATTGCGGCACCTGTACTCTGGATGTTCTTTTTGCAGGAGTATCAGAAAAAACGTGTATTGACCTTGTTTGATCCTGAGTCTGACGCGCTTGGCGCGGGCTGGAATATCATTCAATCAAAAATTGCGATTGGGTCGGGGGGGCTGACAGGTAAAGGATACACCGAAGGAACGCAGTCTCATTTGGGCTATTTACCAGAGCATCATACTGACTTCATTATGTCTACCTATGCAGAAGAATTTGGCTTTATTGGAGTCTTTCTTTTATTCAGCTTGTTTACTGCAATTATTGTTCGTTGTTTGATGATTGGATTGAATAGCTTCCACAACTTTGGTCGTTTATATGCAGGTGCAACAGGACTCACTTTCTTCTTCTTTGTATTCTTAAACTCGGGCATGGTGAGTGGTATTTTACCGGTCACAGGTGATCCACTACCGTTGATGAGTTATGGTGGCACAGCTGTGATAGCAATGCTGGCTGGTATGGGTATTGTGATGTCGATACATACGCATCGCTAAAGTCTAGAAGAATCAAGCCAGCGATATTGCTGGCTTTTTTGTGCTTAAAATAACAAGAAAACTCTAACGTTTTTTTGATCTTTATAAAGCACCATATTGTTGCCATGTTTCGCCTGTATGCAGGCTGTCATAATAGTTTTGCAGAGTGTTTAAGTCATGGTATTGCGTATAGGCTAATACTAAAAGCCCAAAAATTAAAGCCGCCTTCAATAGATTTAAATGCAAGTGCTGCTGTGAAAAATAGCCTAAGCTAAGTGCGGTGAGTATGACTGAGGGAAGAATGGCAATACTTTCATACTGAGAAAGAAACATCCAATGATTGAGATAAATCAGAATTAGAATGAGTCCAATCAATCCCATGGAGTTATAGATCTTTTTATTTACAGATGCTTTAAAAACAGTAATTGTTTGAAATATTAAAATCAGACTACTGAAAAGGTATGCACTTTTTCCACCAATAATCACACTATAGATTGCACTGAATAGGCAATAAGCCAACAATACGGATAGTACGAAAGAATAGAGTTTGGCATAGAGTGTGTGTGAAAAGGGGAGAATCTGTTTCATAATTTGCTCTATTGAAAACTCACATCATATTTAAAGAAGATATGAAGCTTAACATGCTATTCGATTCTTGTGACGGTAGCATGTTTTTTCCGTGTTGGAGATGGCTTGAATAAATGTCGCGTACGAGTAGAACTTAGACCACAGATCATTAAACACAGCGTCCCGCCAATAAGTACTGCTGGCACTACCGAAAAATAGCGCGTCATTAGGCTTGTGTGTAGGGCACCGAGTTGATTGCCTGAAGTCACTAAGATGCCATTTAAAGCTGCTACACGCCCTAATAGTGCTTTTGGGGGGAGTTGCTGTAATAAAGTTTGTCGAATGACCATGCTGATGCTATCAAAGGCGCCAATCAAAACAAGGAAGAAGACTGAGAGCCAAACATGGGGGGATAGTGCAAAGGCCAAAGTGCACAAAGCAATTGCAAAACTACTATAGAGCATGTTTCTCCATGCATTTTTCATCGGAGAATAACAGGTCAACATCAACATCATGATACAGGCGCCAATGGCTGGGGCTGCTCTGAGTATACCTAAGCCTTCAACGCCTAGATGAAGGATATCGTGTGCAAAAATAGGCAGTAAGATAATGACACTACAAAAAAGCATAGCGCTGAGATCCAGCAACATACTCCAAAACATCAGTGGATGTTTAAAGATAAATAAATAGGCCTCTTTTAAGCTTTTGCTTAAATGCTGTTTATGCGTGCTAGGGAAGTCACGAGCACTTAATCCGAACAAGCAGATGCTACCCACGCAACACAAGAAAAAAACAATCAAGAGGGTTTTTTCAAGCCCAAGTTGGCCGAGTAAAAGTCCTGCGCATAAGGGCGCTAAAATGCCGCCTATTTGCCAAATGAGGGCAGTCCATGTGGCTGCATTGCTATAGGCTGACTCTGGGGTTAGAAAAGGGCGTAATGAATTAAAAGATGGGCTGTAAATACCTCTAAGTATGCCTAAGCAAAAGATGAGGCTATAAATGCCGCATAAAAGTGTATATTGTTGAATGTGCTGTTGTTGGTACTGAGAAAAAAGAACAATAAACAATAAGGGAATTAGTGTGCTACAGCTAAAACTCCACTGCACAATTTTTTGTCGGTTATAGCGGTCAGCCCAGTCGCCACTAATCAGGGAGAGGCAAATAAAGGGGAGCAACTCAATTAAGGCAATCATGCCAAGGCTGAGTGGATTCTGAGTAAGTTGGTAGACGCTATAGGCAATGACGACTTCTTGAATCATGATGGCTAGAATTAAGCACAACTGATTGACACTCAGAAGTGAAAAATCACGTGAACGAAAAGCCAAAAATGCGTCGGAATGGAAAAGCGACATAAACAGAATAGTTTCAAATATGAATTAAAAAAAGGATGGCGCAAAGTCCATCCTTTTTAGGGTTTAAAGCAGATTACTGTGCTTTTGCTACCGCAACAGTTTCGTCATTTGCAGCCTTAGCCATAGGTGTATATTTCAAACCCAAAGTTGTGCTGGTGTATTGGCGAACTTGGTCAAGAAGAACAGGATTGGTGCTGAGTTCTTGTTGGTACGATTTTACAATTTCATGTAATTTCGGATTCCATTTACCTTCTACTTGTTGTGGGAATGCTTTCTCAAGCAAGCTCAACATAATGTAAGGAGAGGTCGAAGCACCTGGTGAAGCACCTAATAGGGCAGTCACAGCACCGTCTTGTGATGCAAAAATCTCGGTACCAAATTGTAAGCTTGCAGGTTTGCCTGGTTCTTTCTTAATGATTTGAACACGTTGACCACCTTGATTCATGCGCCAGTCTTCTGGTTTTGCATCAGGGTAGTATTTTTTCAATTCATTAAAACGGTCTTCATCGGTCATCATGACTTGGCTCACCAAGTATTTGACCAAATCAAGATTTTCCATACCCACAGCAGTCATTGGTAAAACGTTATTCTTCGTGGTTGATTTCAATAAATCAAGCTGAGAACCTTGTTTTAAGAATTTGTTTGAATAAGTCGCAAATGGACCAAACAACACATATTTTTTACCGTCGATATAACGCGTATCAATATGTGGAACAGACATTGGAGGTGCGCCTAATTCAGCACGACCATAAACTTTTGCAGTATGACCTTCAGTGACTTTCGGGTTGTCGGTCATTAAGAACACGCCACCTACAGGGAAGCCAGCATATTGCTTCGCTTCTGGTAAACCTGTCATTTGTAAAAGTTTAACCGCTGCACCGCCTGCACCAATAAAGACAAAGCGCGTTTTCACGTGATCTGTTTTACCTGTAGTGAGGTTTTTAAACGCAACAGTCCAAGTTTTATCATCGTTTTGGCTAATGCCAGTCACTTCAGTTGATGTTTGTAGTTTGAAGTTAGATTGTTTTTTAAGGTGATCGACCAATTGAGTGGTGATCGAACCATAGTTCACATCCGAACCTACATCCATACGTGTTGCAGCTACTTTCTGTGCAGCATCACGGCCATTCATCACTAAAGGCGCCCATTGTTTAATTTCAGCAGGATTCTCAGAGAATTTCATGCCATAGAACATTGGGTTTTTAACCATTGCAGCATAACGTTTTTCGAGGAAATTCACGTTATCGCCCCAAACGAAGGCAATGTGCGGTACAGGGTTGATAAAGCTATTTGGTTGACCCAAAACACCTTCTTTCACCTGATAAGACCAGAACTGTTTTGCAACTTCAAATTGTTCCGCAACGTTCACAGCTTTAGAAATGTCCATTTTTCCATCTTTTTCAGAGGTATAGTTCATTTCCATAAAGCCAGAGTGGCCTGTACCAGCATTGTTGAAGCCGTTTGAGCTTTCTTGGGCAACATTGTCTAGGCGTTCATACATGCGAATTTGCCAGTTTGGCTCAAGCTCGCTTAGATATGTGCCTAAAGTTGCACTCATGATCCCACCGCCCACTAAGACTGCGTCAACAACAGGCTCATTGCTGGTGGTTTGAATTTTTTTAGACGTGATAGGTCTAAATAAGAAAATTACGACTGCAATCATAAGCAGTACGATTAATACCAAAAGGTATTTTAAAAATTTGTTCATGCGATTATGACCTTGGGGAGCAGGTTTTGGATCGCTTTATAGCGAAGAGAAAATAACAATTATGGTGATAGAGGTGCTTGTAAAAAATTAGCTTGGCAGAATTGAAGTAATACTTAAAATCTCAAGTAGCCAAAGCTTAACTTTTTAAGCTATCACGCATCTTGACTTATGGGTATTTTAGACTAAATATGTATTGACTTAGTAATTTTTATTGTAAATGGTTTGGGTTGAATTATAAATATCAGTGATGTTTGTTTTTAGCTCTTGTTTTTATTGGGTTTTATTTAGGTGTAATTTCTGTATTTAAAATACAGACGTTGAATATCTATACAAGAGCATAATCTTTTTAACGTTTAAATGTAGTAAGTTGAGATGGAAAGTAAGTCCTAAAGATAAAGCAAGTTGTGATTATGGTGTTTTAGAAAATATGAATAATTGCCTGACCTAATTATTCTAAAGTTGAATAAAAGGTCAGGTTTTACACCATTAAGAGTTATGCGATTTCGGTGCGGTAAAATGGAGCAGTTGAACGTGGTAAAGCTTGATGACCACGTATTTGATCCGCGATTTTCTCAGCCATCATAATGGTGGTAGCATTTAAGTTACCTGTGATAATCAGCGGCATAATCGATGCATCCACCACACGTAAACTTTGCAGGCCATGCACGCGACCTTGTCCATCAACTACCGCCATATCATCTTCACCCATTTTACAACTACAGGATGGATGATAAGCCGTTTCAGCATGATTACGCACAAATTCGTCTAATTCAGCATCGCTACTCACATCTTTTCCAGGGCTAATTTCTTCGCCACGGTAAGGATCAAGCGCAGGTTGCTGCATGATTTCGCGGGTGATTCGAATCGCGTCACGAAATTCCTGCCAGTCTTGTTCGGTCGACATGTAGTTAAATAAAATACTTGGATGGTCGAAAGGGTTTTTAGATGTCACATGTACTCGACCGCGTGAAGGTGAACGCATCGAACCGACATGGGCTTGGAAGCCATGCTCTTTGACAGCATTGCTACCATTATAGTTAATTGCAACAGGCAAAAAGTGATATTGAATATTTGGCCAAGCAAACTCTTTGGAGGATCTAATAAAGCCGCCTGCTTCAAACTGGTTGCTTGCTCCAATCCCAGTACCGTTAAATAGCCACTCTGCACCAATCGCAGGTTGATTTTGCCATTTTAAAGCAGGGTAGAGAGAAACAGGTTGCTTACACTTATATTGTAAGTACATTTCTAAATGGTCTTGCAGGTTTTCACCGACACCCGGTAAGTCATGCACCACTGGAATGTCGAGAGACTGAAGTAAAGTACTTGAACCCACACCCGAGCGTTGCAAAATTTGCGGTGATGCAATCGCTCCAGCACAGAGTAGAACTTCCTTATCGGCATAGACCTGAAGCAAGTTGTTTTGATTAGCACCTTGAATATATTCAACTCCAATCGCTTGTTTGCCATTGAACAAAATTTGATTGGTCATGGCGTGGGTAATAATGGTTAGATTCGTTCGACCTTTGGCCATATCTAAATAGCCACGTGCAGTGCTTGAGCGTCGGCCTTTGGGGGTTACGGTTCGATCCATTGGGCCGAAACCTTCTTGTTGATAACCATTTAAGTCATCAGTGCGTGGATAGCCTGCTTGCACACCCGCTTCGACCATGGCGTGGAATAAAACATTGTTGTCTGCTTTAGGCGTGGCGACAGAAACAGGGCCAGCATCGCCATGATAGTCATTGCCACCGATATCACGGGTTTCTGCTTTTTTGTAGTAAGGCAGACAGTCGGCATAGCTCCAATTTTCAAGGCCTTTCAAGCTAGCCCATTGTTCTAAGTCCATGGCATTACCACGGATATAGCACATGCCATTAATGAGGGACGAACCGCCTAAGCCTTTGCCGCGACCACATTCCATGCGGCGGTTATTCATATGGGGTTCTGGGTCGGTTAAATATGCCCAATTATAACGACGACCTTGCAAGGGATAGGCTAAGGCAGCAGGCATCTGAGTACGGAAGTCGAGACGATAATCAGGTCCGCCTGCTTCGAGTAAGAGCACGGAAACATCGGGGTCTTCAGTTAAGCGAGCAGCCAGTACATTACCTGCTGAACCTGCGCCAATAATAATATAATCGTAGTGTTGAGAATGCATAATGATCCTTTTTCTATGGCAGGACCACGTTGCATGAGAACGTGGCCACATGTTGAGTTGAGGATGAAAAAAATAATAAATAAAAGGAAGTAAGGATTTAGATGGCTAAAATTCAGACTTTAAAAAATACTTTGGTATGCGCCCAGTTCAACTTGAACTGATTTGATGCGGGTATAGTGTTCAAGTGTGGTGATACCATTTTCACGTCCAACGCCTGACTGTTTATAACCACCTACAGGCATTTCAGCAGGGGATTCGCCCCATGTATTGATCCAACAAATACCTGCCTCAAGCTGATGAATAATGCGATGTGCTTGGGAAATATCTTGTGTGACCACACCTGCGGCTAAACCATAACTGGTGTTGTTGGCACGTTGAATAGCTTCTTCAATACTGTCATAGCTTAAAATGCTCATGACTGGACCAAAGATTTCATCTTGCACAATGTGCATGTCGTCATGACAGTCGGTGAACACGGTCGGTAAAACATATGCGCCCTGAGCAAGTGCTGCTTCAGTGCCACGTTGTCCACCAATCAATAAAGTCGCACCTTGTTGTTTGCCCGACTCAATATAAGACAAGACTTTTTCCATGTGCGGAAAGCTGACTAAAGGTCCAAAGTTGGTTTCAGCCTGCATCGGGTCACCTATGCGGATACGTTTGACACGCTCAATTACTGCCTGTTCAAATGCTGCCTTGAGGGTTTGTGGTACAAATACACGGGTGCCATTAGTACACACTTGGCCTGAACTAAAGAAGTTCGCCATCACTGCAATGTCGGCTGCGCGTTCAAGGTCGGCATCGGCACAAATAATGAGAGGTGATTTGCCACCGAGCTCCATGGTGACTTCTTTGAGACTAGAAGCCGCAGCACTGGCCATGACCTTTTTACCCGTTGCCACACCACCTGTGAACGAAATTTTTTGAATGTCGGGGTGTTTAGTCAACCATTGACCCACTTCAGCACCAAAACCTTGTACCACGTTGAAAACACCAGCAGGTACGCCTGCTTCAGTGTAGATCTCTGCCAACTTTAAGGCGGTAAGAGGGGTCACTTCGCTGGGTTTAAAAATCATGGCATTCCCCGCAGCGAGGGCAGGAGCTGATTTCCAAAGTGCAATTTGGATGGGATAATTCCAAGCGCCAATCCCTGCCACCACACCTAAAGGTTCACGGCGCGTGTAGAAAAAACTACTTTCACGTAGCGGCACTTGTTCACCTTGAATGGCCGTTGCAAGTCCTGCGTAGTACTCTAAAACGTCTGCACCAGTGACAATATCGACGGTAGAGGTTTCACTGAACGCTTTCCCTGTATCCAGTGTTTCTAGGCGTGCTAATTCGTCATTACGAGCGCGTAAAATATCGACTGCACGACGTAAAATACGGGCACGTTCGACCGCTGTTTTGGCAGCCCATTCACGCTGTCCTTGTACAGCACTTTGTACGGCTGAATCGACATCAGCTTTAGAGGCTTGCTGAATAGTGGCAATGACCTGACCTGTAGCAGGATTGATACTGTCAAAGGTTTGACCACTGGTAGCACTGAAATATTGTCCGTGAATATAAAGCGAGTGAAGCTGTACATTATTCATTTTGTTGTTCCTGCCGTATCTGTTGAATTAAGCGAAGTTGCATATCGACATAGTCGTATGCAATAGAACGTGCCAAATCACGATCAAATGCTTGATGACCACTTAAACTTCCACGTAACCATAAGCCATCAATCAGTGCTGCTAGCCCTTTAGCGGCTTGGCTTGCTTGGGCCTTTGGCATGAGCTGCAAGAAATGAAACTTCAAATTTGAATACAGACGTTGGTCATTAATTCGTTGCAGTCGACCTAAGTCGGGTAGGTGCATACTGGCAGACCAAAAATCCAGCCAAACCCGCATAGCAGTGTTGTTGACCTGGCTGATGTCAAAGTTGGCATCAATAATGGCTTTGAGCGAATGTTCTGGACTGGGCTGTGCCACATTTGCCTTATAGCTCGCCGTAGTCTTGGCTAAGACATTCAGCATTTGGCGCATGCAACTGTGAATGAGGCCTTGTTTATCGCCAAAATAATGACTCACAATGCCCGTAGAAAGCTGTGCTTTTTTCGCAATTTGAGCAATAGTGGTGTTGGATAAGCCCACTTCATAAATGACTGCATAGGCAGCATTAATGATTTCTTCACGGCGCTCATGCTCAGGTTTTACTCTACGTTTATTCATGACAATCCAGAACAATTTGCCTTAAATTTAAAGGCGTTAGATTCAATAACTTACATGGAAAGCATCATAGCATTTTTTTATGATACTTTTTATTGATTGAACGTTCAATCAATAAAAAGTACACTTATGGTTACATTCAAAGCAAAATACTGCTAAATTGCTTTGGATATTCCACATAACTGTTTATTTATCAAAAGGATGTGTCATAAGGTTTAATCTCAGGACATCTTTCAGAAAAGTGAGCTGATGAGCTATAGGCTTACGGTTTTATACTTTTCTCGAGTTGAGAAAGCTCTTATAGTCATGTTGAAGGGAGACATGTGTAAGATTCCTATCAAAATATCGATGAACAAGGGTGGCTCACATTTTAAAACTGTGTAGCAAATGTACCGCATAAATGATTTAGACCTTCAGGTTTAAAGAAGATAGCGTTTTTATTCCTGATAAAAATACTGTCGTTTTCGTTAGTCGATTTTTAAGCTCTCGACCACGAGAAGTTTAAAAATTGGCTTTTGTCTTTTTTTATTTACTTTCTTGAGGATTGTATGGCGACAGATAATCCAAGAGCAGTTGATGATCAAACATTAGCGCCTAAAGACCGTTTAAATGGTGTGGTCTTTTATATTTCAGCTCTCATTATTTTAATTTTTTCTATTACCACCATTTTGTTTAATGACTTTGCTAACCGAACCTTGAATACGGTTTTGGCGTGGGTAAGTTCAACTTTTAGTTGGTATTACTTACTCGCAGCGACCTTGTATATGGTCTTTGTCATTTTTATTGCCTGTTCTCGCTACGGCAACATTAAATTAGGCCCCAAACATTCCAAGCCAGAATTTAGCCTTTTAAGCTGGTCTGCAATGTTGTTCTCAGCTGGGATAGGCATCGATTTGATGTTTTTCTCGGTAGCGGAGCCTTTATCCCACTATATGCATCCACCTGTGGGTGAGGGGCAGACCCTAGAAGCTGCACGTCAAGGCATGGTGTGGACCCTGTTTCACTATGGTCTAACGGGATGGTGTATGTATGCCTTGATTGGCATGGCATTAGGGTATTTTAGTTATCGCTATAACTTACCACTGACCATTCGCTCTGCTTTATATCCAATCTTTGGCAATAAGATTCATGGGCCGATCGGTCATAGTGTTGATACCGCTGCGGTCATTGGGACTATTTTTGGTATTGCGACAACCTGCGGGATTGGGGTAGTACAGCTGAACTATGGCTTACATGTGTTGTTCGATTTACCTGAAAACCTCTGGATGCAAACCGCATTAATTGTGGTTGCGGTGGCAATGACGATTATTTCAGTGACTTCAGGGGTGAATAAGGGACTGCGAGTTCTCTCTGAGATCAATATTTATGTTTCTGTCGGGTTGATGCTATTTATTTTGTTTTTAGGCAATACCGAGTTTTTACTGAATGCTTTTGTGCAAAATATTGGGGATTACATTAACCGTTTTCCAAGTATGACTTTGGAGAGTTTTGCCTTTCAACAACCGAAAGAATGGATGAACAGTTGGACATTATTCTTTTGGGCATGGTGGGTGGCTTGGTCACCATTTGTAGGTTTGTTTTTAGCACGTATTTCACGTGGTCGAACCATTCGTGAGTTTGTTAGTGGAACTCTCATTATTCCTCTGTTTTTCACACTTACGTGGTTATCAATTTTTGGAAATAGTGCACTACATAGTGTGATTTTTGATGGTAATTTAGCCCTTGCACAAAGTGTCATTGCCAACCCAGCACATGGTTTTTATGACTTGCTAGCACAGTATCCATGGTTTCCGTTTATTGCAGGTGTAGCCACAATTACTGGTTTACTATTTTATGTGACCTCAGCGGACTCTGGTGCACTGGTATTGGGTAATTTCACCACTCAATTTACCAATGTCGATCATGATGCACCGCGATGGTTGAGCGTGTTCTGGGCAATAGCGATTGGTTTATTGACCCTTGCAATGTTGATGGCTAACGGGATTACGGCACTACAAAATGCCACGATTATTATGGGGTTGCCGTTTAGTTTTGTGATGTTCTTGGTGATGGCAGGTTTGTATAAATCACTGCGGTTAGAAGACTATCGACAAGCCAGTAGCAGCTTAAATGCCGCACCCGTGGTGGGCAATGTCGACATCCTCAACTGGAAAAAGCGTTTGTCCCGAGTCATGCACCATCCAGGAACAACTGATACTCGGCGTATGCTCGATGACATCTGCCGACCTGCGGTAATGGCCGTTGCAGAAGAAATGCAAAAACGAGGTATCGACATCAGTGTTCAAGAAAGTGCGCTAGAAGAAGACCCAAATCTGTATCATTTAGATTTGATGATTCATTTGGAAGAAGAGCAAAACTTTGTCTATCAAATTTGGCCAGTGCGTTATATCGCGCCGACCTTTAGTGAGCGTGGCAAACTGGGTAAACGCTTCTATTACCGTCTTGAAACTTATTTGTATGAAGGTTCTCAAGGCAACGACTTAGTCGGGTACACCAAAGAGCAAGTGATTAATGATGTGCTGGATCGTTATGAACGTCACATGACCTTCTTACACATCAATCGAATCAGTCCGGGGAATCGTCCCTTATTTCCAGACCCTCAAGGATAATTAGGAGGAACCATGTTGACCTCATATTTACATGCTTTTGCTTTGTTTTTCTCATTGCTGAATCCGTTTTTAATGAGTATTTACATGATTGGCATGATTCGGAACTCCGAAGCTAAAGTGTTTAATAAGGCCTTGATTCAGGGCTGTCTCATTGCTTTTATAGTATTTATGCTGTTCGCATGGGGTGGGGAAGCGATTTTTAGTAAATATTTAAATGTACGCTTTGAAGCCTTTCAAATATTTGGTGGTCTGATCTTCTTGGTGATTGGTTATCGCTACGTGTTTCAGGGAGCAGATACCATTGGTGAAATGCGTGGTGCGCCTGAGCATTTGGCAGGAACTATTGCCATGCCTTTTATGATTGGTCCAGGAACCATCAGTGCTGCTGTGGTGACCGGTATGGCACTGCCAATCAGCGGCGCGGCCATGATTATTTTCCTGACTTTGGCGTTGACCTGTGGCTTGATGATTTTAATGAAATTTGCGCATGACCATTTGCGTTACAAGCATGCCAAATATATTGACCGTTATGTTGATATTGTGGGGCGACTGTCGGCCTTACTGATTGGGACTATTGCGGTAGATATGATTATTAATGGGATTATTGGTGTCATGGCTGAAATGTAGAATCCAAGAAAAACGAACCATAAAAAAGCCCTCAGTCAATGAGGGCTTTTTTATTTAACTGAAGAACCAAGTGTAATAACCCCAGATCATCAGTGGCCACGATAGAAACGGGCTAAACAGCCATTTCCAAAACCAATGGTGTGGTGTAAAGCCAACACCATGGACAAAACCACCAGAAATACCAATCATGATGAACATTAGTGCACGATGACTATATCCACCTTGATCGTCCAGCATTGCAGCTGGATGTACAAGTAACACGGCTGCCAAAGGAAAAGCCAATAGGCAGGAAATGACCATTGCAAACTTATTTGGTTTTTTTTCTACACGAGGTTTTTCGATTGCAGCTTCAGTCATTTGTTATTCCTCATCTAGATCTTGATGATGTTCAATATACAAGGCACTGAGTACGCCAGCAAAGCAGGCCATCAAAATACCGAGAATCCAAGCAAAATACCACATTGTTTTATCTCCTTAGACACAGCCTTAGTAGAGGCTGTGTGAATTCTCTTCAATATGTTTGTTAGTGACCACGCCCCACATTTTGTAATAACACCAAGTGGTGTAACACAAAATAAGTGGTACGAAAATACATGCAGCAACTGTCATTACAGTCAGCGTATTTTTACTTGATACCGCATCCCACATAGTCAAACTTACAGTTGGATTAAGGCTTGAAGGCATTAGGAAAGGGAATAGTGCAAAACCAGCAGTTAGAATCGCACCTGTTACTGCTAGGCTTGAACCAAGGAAACTAAAACCAGCTTTGCCTTTACCAGCGGCAAGGATGACTATTAAAGCGCCCAAAATTGCCATGATTGGAGCAATCATAGTAATTGGATATGTGCTGTAGTTGTTCATCCAACCCGGATTAGCATTAGTAATGACTTCTTTGGCTAATGGGTTAGCAACGCCATTGGTATCAAAAGGTTGAACCAAAGTGTAACCTTGAATGTTGCCGAAGTATAACCAAGCCCCTGCTAACAAGAAGCAAACCAAGAAAACGATACCCATAATTTGAGTCGCTTTAGCAGAACGTGCACGTAAGTCGCCATCTGTACGTAGCATGAGCCATGCACCACCGTGCGCGCAAAGCATAGATAAACTTACAATACCGCATACCAAGGCAAATGGATTAAGTAGCGCGAAAAAGCTACCTGTATAAGTTGAGCGTACAGTTTCATCTAGTGTAAAAGGAACACCGAGGAACATATTACCAAAAGCTACACCGAATACTAATGCAGGAACAGCGCCACCTACAGCTAGGCCCCAGTCCCAAGAGTTACGCCATTTGGTGTTCTCAAGTTTAGAACGGTAGTCGAAGCCAACTGGGCGTAAGAACAGGGCAAATAAAACCAGTAATAGTGCCCAATACATGCCTGAGAATGCTGTTGCATAAACCATAGGCCATGCAGCAAATAACGCACCACCTGCAGTAATGAACCAAACTTGGTTACCGTCCCAATGTGGGGCAATCGTATTGATTGCCGCACGACGTTCTTCGTCTTTTTTACCTACGAATGGCATGATTGCCATTGAACCCATATCGAAGCCATCTGTAAGGGCAAAGCCAATGAGTAGTACACCCACAAGCACCCACCAGATTATTTTGAGTAATTCATATTCGATCATGCTTGTGACTCCTCAGTTGCCTTTTTCGCAGCTTCAAGTTTTTCAAAATGGTATTTACCAGTGTGAAGTGAGCTTGGGCCAAGACGTGAGAATTTGATCATTAAATACATTTCAATGATAAGAAGTACAGTATAGAACGCGGCCAATGCAAGGATTGAACCCCATACATCACCAGTGCTTAAGCTAGAAGCTGAAAGGTGAGTTGGTAGGACTTCACCAATAGTCCATGGTTGACGGCCAACTTCAGCAACATACCAACCTGTTTGAGCAGCAATCCAAGGGAGTGGAAGTGCAAACAAGGCAAATTTCAATAACCATGGTTTGTTTTCAGCATTGCGTTTACCTACAGCAAATGTTGCAAGTACGAATAACAGTAGCATTAAGAAACCAGAAGCGACCATTGCACGGAATGCCCAGAACAAACTTGGAACGTGCGGAATAGTGTCTTTCGCAGCGGCTTTAATTTGCTCATCAGATGCATCAACTACGTTGTCAGTGTATTTCTTAAGCAATAAGCCGTAGCCCAAATCTTTTTGTGATTCAGCAAATGCGGCTTTTAATTCAGGAGAAGTATCGCCTGCACGGAGTTTTTCTAACTGAGAGTATGCAACCATACCGTTACGAATACGTTCTTCATGTTGAACGATCAGGTCTTTAATACCTGTCACTTCTTTGGTTGTTGAACGTGTCGCAATGATACCCATCACATAAGGAATTTTGATGGCATAGTCGGTAGACATGGTTTCTTTGTTTGGAATACCAAATAAAGTAAACGGTGCTGGTGCAGGGTGAGTATCCCATTCTGCTTCAATTGCAGCGAGTTTTGTTTTTTGAACGTCGCCAATTTCGTAACCAGATTCGTCACCCAGTAAAATTACTGAAAGCGTAGACGCTAAACCAAAAATTGCAGCGATGGCGAATGAACGACGCGCAAAAGGTAAGTCACGTTTTTTGAGTAAGTAGTAACTTGAAATTGCCAGTACAAAAATTGCGCCAGTGACATAACCTGCTGAAACAGTATGTACGAATTTCACCTGAGCGACTGGGTTGAAAATCAATGCACCGAAGTCCATCATTTCCATACGCATTGTTTCGTAGTTAAAGGCAGAACCAACTGGGTTTTGCATCCAGCCGTTGGCAACCAAAATCCACAAAGCCGACATATTCGAACCGAGTGCAACTAGCCAAGTCACAGCTAAATGCTGGACTTTGGATAGACGATCCCAGCCGAAGAAAAATAGACCAATAAATGTAGATTCAAGGAAGAAAGCCATTAAGCCTTCAATAGCCAGTGGAGCACCGAAAATATCACCTACATAGTGTGAGTAATATGCCCAGTTAGTACCGAACTGAAATTCCATGGTCAAACCGGTAGTAACACCTAAAGCGAAGTTAATACCGAAAAGTTTTCCCCAGAACTTCGTCATGTCTTTATAAATTTCTTTACCCGAAATCACATACGTGGTTTCCATAATGGCAAGAATAAAAGCCAGACCTAAAGTTAGTGGAACAAAAATAAAGTGATACATCGCGGTCATTGCAAATTGGAACCGCGAAAGATCGACCACGCTTTCAGAAATCATCAACGTGTCTCCTTGGTTTGGGAAGGACTGCCGGCAATATGCTCAGCAACTTGATTGTCAAAATTTTGAGGGATAGTAGGGGCGTCGAACCAAATGTTTTTAATGATCATTAAAAGAATGACTTTAATTATTAGAATTGCAGTTATTTCTTTGACCACACGACGATTTAAATCTTTGAAGGTTAAGCTCATTGAGACAAGCCTATTTCTTGAAGTTGATTTATATTATTAACAAAACTACACAAAAAGGAAATAGCTATAACAGTTAAAATAAAAATATATTATTAACTTAAGTTAAAACAATATCTTATGAATTTAAATAGTTAAAAAATAAACTAATTTTACGTGAAAAATATCCGAGTAAAATACTTGTATATAAATGATATATTCTGACTGATTTAGTCATATTTTATTGGAAAATTAATCCCGACTAAATTACTTATATTTACTTAAAATGAACATCTAATTAATATAAAGATACAATGGTATTAATACCAACTAATTTAGTCATGATTAATATGTCTTAATTTTTTACAGCTAGAACTTGAATAAAAATTATTCTAAGTTGCTGAAAAATATAAGGTAATATACATCACACTTTTTTGGCTAAATTTGAAATATTTTGCATTTAATAAATTTTCTCAATAAAAAAGACATACCAAGGTATGTCTTTTGTCTTTTATTTTGGATTAGCTTAGAAGTCGTAACGCAGACCGAGTGATAATGCAGTCGCATTTTCGTCGGCAACGCCACTGATACCATTGCCAAAGCTGCGACCTTCTTTCCAAGGATTAAGTTTTGAATTTTTGTCGTTAATTACAGTTGCTAAGTTGCCGTATACCCGTAGGGTGCTGTCCAATTTGTGTTCGACACCTACACCAACTAAGCTTGCATTTGCGTCATCTGCATCTACATCACGGTAGAAATATTCACCGCGTACAGAAGTTTTAGGTGTTACTTTGTATTCGCCAGCTACACCAAAGACTTGAGCATCTGGGTTTGCCGTATCATTATCGTGTTTTGCAATTTGATATAACGCACCTAAGTTAAATGCTTCGGTGAGTTTGTATGCACCTGCAATACGGAAGGCATCGCGGCCTGCACTGCCAGCAGCATTTGCAGCATTTTCGTCATATTTTTCATATGCCGCAGCAAAGTCGATCGGACCTTCTTTGTAGGTTAAAGCTAAGTCATAAGCTTTGTTGTCGTCTTTGCCCTCTTTTACACCTTCTGCAGGAGGAGTGGTGGTAGCATCAACACGTCCGATATTGGTGCCTGAGTGCATAGATATTGCAGCGAGGACGTTAAAGCCGCCACCAAATTTTGGTGATTTATATTCGATGGTGTTTTCGTTACGTTCATCAAATTTTAAGTTGCCTACGCGAGTTACGTTACGTACGTCACCGACCATATCACCGAAGAAGTTAACTGGACCACGTGCAACTTTGAATGGGCTATCGAAGCGACCTACACGTGCTTGACCATAAGTACCGCTTTTTAAGCCAACAAATGTATCACGTGTTGAAAAATCTACACCTTTGCTGTCTTGGCTACCGCTGGCAAAGTTTACTTCTTGTTCTATTTGCGCAAATACGTTTAAGTCATCATTGATTTTTTGGTCTACTTTGAAGCCTAAGCGTGAAGAGTTAGAAGAAAGCCCAACTTCGTTGTAATCTTTACCATCATCAAGATAGTCAAGAGAGACATGTGCACGGCCATAAATTTTTACATCTGCAGCAGATGCCATCATAGGTGTAAGAATTGTTGCCCCGATTGCTAATGCACATAGAGTTTTTTTCATTTGAAGCTCCAAAAGACTTTTCCAGTCATATCAATACGTTTTATCAGTAGCTTGGCTAGAAATAATTTCGCTATCTAATGGCGCTAAGTATTCATTACAAATAAGACAGTTCTATTAAGGAAATATTTCAAATCCATGAAATGTGCTAGGAGAAAATTGAAAAATTATTTTTAAAAAGATAATAAATTACAATAATATAAATTATAGTTTTTCTTGGGAAATTAAAATTTTAATAAAGAAATTATTTGGCTGAGACACAAAAAATGGAGCCGAAGCTCCATTTATAACAAATTAAAATTCGTGTGAATTTTAAAGTGCAGCTTTAATTTTTTCACCAATTGCTTTGATTTTTTCCATATCACCCAGTTGAGCGGCATGCTTACCTAACTCATGTACTGATGTTGGGATAAGATGGAAATGAACATGCGGAACGGTTTGGCCCGCAGCTGCGCCAGAAAGCTGCATTAAGACAATACCTTTCACATCCAAAGCTTTTTCCATTGCTTTCGCAACTTTTTGCACAACTTGAATGGTATAGGCAGCAGCTTCAGGATCTAAATCAAGCAGGGTTAAAGCAGGAGTTTTTGGAATGACTAGGGTATGACCTTCAGCCTGAGGCATTACATCCATAAATGCGAGAACTTGCTCGTCTTCATAAACTTTAAATGCTGGAAGTTCGCCACGTAAAATACGTGCAAAAATATTTTGATCATCATAAGTCATTGCTAAATTCCTTGAGCTAAACTGAATCGTAATTATTTACAGTTCAATTCTTTCTGACGTTCTTTGATGGCGTCAAGTCGTTGTTGCTCTTTTTCTGAAAATTTAGGCTTAGTTGTGTAGCAATTGTCATTGCCAAACTTCGCTTTCGCTTCAGGATCTTTAAAGCAGAAACCTTTTGATGCATAAATCACATCATGGTCATTTTTCAACTTTTGGCATTCTTGCTCAGATGCTAAAACAGTAGTAGAAGCCCCGATTAAAGTTACAGCACCTAGCAAAGTTGCGAGGGTAAATTTGTTCATGAGAGTTTCCTCAGTCATTTGTAACAATGTGTGTTTGACACTAGAGTAAAATATTATGGTTATTTATCTTTATTCAATGGCGAGATATTACTCAATTGTAATTTTACTCCATTTTTCATACATAGTTACGGCAGTGGAAAAGTCACTATTTTCTTCAGATAAATCACTGGCTGCCTGTATTAGATTCTGTGTTAATGATAACACGGGTGCGGACAGTTTTGCTTGGCGAACAAGATCAACTGCAATGCCAGTATCTTTTGCAAGTAACGGAAGTGCAAAGGTTAATGGAAATTGACGATTTAATATACGTTGCGGTAAAACGGTTTCCGTGACCATGCTTTTGCCACTTGATGCATTAATACAGTCTAAGGCTTCATTAAGATTAACACCATGTGCTTTGAGTGTAGTAAAGCCTTCTGCAACAGCACAAAGATTTACAGCCATTAACATGTTGTTTACAGCTTTTACAGCGAATCCTGCACCAGATGCCCCCACATGTTTTATCAATTTCCCAAAGCACTGCATTGCTGGAAGTGCACGTTCAAAAGCTTTTATATCACCACCGACCATTACAGTAAGTGTGCCATTTTCTGCACCAATAGTTTGACCGCTGACAGGCGCATCTAAGAAATCTACTCCTTGTGATTTAACAATTTGAACAAGCTTTTGTGCTGATTCAGGCACACCACTGGTACAATCCACCCAAATAGAGCCAGCTTTAAGTTGAACACCTGCAAGTAGATTTTCGACATCTTGGCTGGTCGGTAAACATGAAAAAATAACGTCGGCTTGAACGGCTTGCTCTAGTGAGACCGCTTGTGTGCCAAACTCAGATGCATGTTGTTCTGCTTTAGTAAAATTACGATTCCATACGTAGACAGTATCAAACTGTTTTGGTAAGTGTGCTGCCATTCGATAACCCATTGCACCTAAGCCGATAAATGCTACTGACTGAATCATAATTACCCTCTAAATATTGTCTTTCACTAAACTTGATCGTTGTTCTAACCATGTAGTCATTTCAGGCCAAAAAATATTCGCGCTTTTAGAACTCGACATTAAACCAAGATGACCACCGGGAATCAGAGTAAACGTGACATCATGACTATTTGTCAATTCGCTTAAAGGCTTTGCTGCATCTGCAGTCACAATCTGATCGGTTTTACCGGCACCAATAAGTAAAGAGCAATTGATATTTTTAAGTTCAATTTTTTGTTCTTTTAACTGAATTACTCCAGTCTTTAGTGGATTTTGCAGCCAGACATTAAACACCATGTCCTGATTAATACCGCCAGGATAGTCGATCATGTGGTTGAGAAAGTTGCCCATGGTTGCGTGTTCATATAAATCATGCACATTGTCTAAATTAGATAAAAATTGCTTTTGGCTCTTAAACCATCCGACAGGGTCCACAATTTTAAAGCCGAGCGCATTGACTAGGCCTGGTGTATGCAGAAAATGCTTCGGAATTTTACCTGTATAAAAGGTGTCTTGAAGTCGTTTATTACGCGAAATGATTTGATTGGTCTTTTTAAATAAAGTACCAATTTTACCCGAAGCATAACTGTCTATTGGTGCACCCATCACCATCAGGTTTTTGACATGTTCAGGTTGGTGAAGTGCAGTATAAAGTGTGACAAAAACGCCTGCCATGCTCCAACCATGTAAAGAAATATAACGGCTATTGGAATGTTCACAGATTTGATCAATACAATAGGGTATGACATCGTCAATAAAAGACATAAAGTTTAAGAATCGATCCTGATAGCTGAGTTTGCCCCATTCCAAAAGGTAGACATCAAATCCACTATGCTGAAAATGTTTAACAAGTGAACGATAAGGATACAGGTCATAAATTGACATATTTATGGCAAGTGGTGCGACAAAAACCAAAGGTTCTTTAAACTTACGTTCTGGTGAGGCGTAATATCGAACTTTGGCATGTTTATATTCGGTAATGACTTCAAAAGGCGTGGATTGTGAAAGTATGAGCGATTTAGCATTAAATACCCGAGTAGACAGGTGCTTAAATTTTTTCTGCTGCGTCATAAATTTTTGTTTGAATGGGTGCATAACTGTCAATTGCCTGAGTCCTTGTAGGATTGATCGAAGTCTAAGCGATATTTGCGTATTATTCCTTGACCTTAAATAGCTTAGACGCTCAAAATATTGGCAATTCTTCACAAAAGGCAGTCCCAGAGACTGAGTAATGCAGATGAGCCAACAAGACGACATCGAATATCAATTAGAAACGCTTGCGATTCGTACAGGTCATACTCGTACTTTTGAGGGTGAGCATAGTGAGCCAATTTTCCTGACTTCATCTTTTGTTTGTGAAAGCGCCGCAGACGCAGCCGCAAAATTTTCAGGTCAAATTGAAGGCAATACTTATTCACGCTATACCAACCCGACTGTTCAAGCGTTTGAAAAACGTTTAGCTGTTTTAGATGGTGCTGAGGCAGCCGTTGCCACAAGTTCGGGTATGGCAGGTGTACATGCGATTACTTTGGCCTATTTAAAGTCTGGTGACCATGTTGTTTGTTCACGTGCAGTCTTTGGTTCAATCATTTCTCTATTTGAAAAATATGTCATCAAATTTGGTGTAGACGTTACATTTGTAGATTTAGAAGATTTAGATGCTTGGAAACAAGCAATCAAACCGAATACGCGCCTTTTATTTATTGAAACACCATCAAATCCATTAGCGCAAGTAGGCGACCTACAAGCGATTGCTGATATTGCACATGCACATGGTGCTTTATTTGCAGTAGATAACACGTTCTGTACACCTGTATTACAACAGCCAATTAAATTTGGTGCAGATCTCGTGATTTACTCATCAACCAAATATATTGATGGTCAAGGTCGTGCTTTAGGTGGCGCGGTTGTGGGTAGTGCAAAATTAATGGAAGAAATTACTGGTGTAATTCGTACACTTGGTAATTCTATGAGTCCATTTAATGCATGGATCTTTTTAAAAGGCTTAGAAACACTCAGTCTACGTATGAAAGCACATTGCGAAAGTGCACAAGTTTTGGCTGAATGGTTGGATGCACATCCAAAAGTTGAAAAAGTTTATTATGCAGGTCTTCCAAATCATGAAGGTCATGCTTTGGCGAAAAAGCAACAAAAAGGTTTCGGCGGTGTCGTATCATTTGTTGTAAAAGGTGAGCGTGAAGGTGCTTGGACTGTAATTGATAATACTAAATTCCTTTCAATTACAAGTAACTTGGGCGATGTGAAATCAACCATTACACACCCAGCAACGACATCACATGGTCGTATGTCAGCAGAAGCGAAGAAAGTTGCAGGTATTAGCGAAGGTTTAATTCGCGTATCTGTTGGTTTAGAAGATATTAATGATATTATTCGCGATATTTCACGCGGTTTAGATCTTATCTAAACTCAATTAGTCAGTTTTGTTCGGAGATTTTTATGAACATTAATATGCTCATGCAGCAAGCTCAGCGCATGCAAAAAGAAGCTGAAAGCAACATTAAAAAAGCCAAGGAACAGCTTGCACAAGTCGAAGTTCATGCTGAAGCAGGTGGTGGCCTGGTGAAAGTAACGATGACTGCACGCCATGTCGTTAAACGTATCGAAATCAACCCTGAATTACTTCAAGATGATGCTGATATGATTGAAGACTTAATTGCAGCAGCAATGAATGATGCTTCTCGTCAAGCTGAAGCAGTGGCAGAAGAAAAAATGAAATCTGCAAATTCAGGTATGGGTCTACCACCAGGTCTAGCTGGTCTATTCTAAGGAAATATCCCAATGTTTAGTGATCGTTTTGATCAACTTGTACAGGCATTGCGGATTTTGCCAAGCGTTGGGCCGAAATCGGCTCAGCGTATGGCACTCCACTTAATCATGAAAAATAGAGAAGGGGCAATTGGTCTAGCGCATGCATTGACTGAAGCTACTAACTATATTCATGAGTGTTCAATCTGTCATTCGTTGACTGAAGATGAAGTATGTAATATTTGTTTATCTGCAGAGCGAGATGAGCAATTATTATGTGTAGTTGAGTCACCAGCAGATGTCATGGCGATTGAACAAAGTGGAAGCTTTAGAGGGAAATATCATGTCCTTGGCGGGCATCTATCACCACTCGATGGTATTGGGCCAGATGAAATTGGTATTCCACACTTGGTACATCGTTTAAGTGATGGAAAGGTTCAAGAAGTTATTTTGGCGACAAATGCCACGGTTGAAGGTCAGGCAACAGCACATTATCTTGTTGAAGCAACCAAGCATTTACCAGTGCAAATGACACGTATTGCGCAAGGTGTACCACAAGGCGGTGAGTTAGAATATGTTGATAGCCATACACTCAGTCAGGCTGTACACAACCGCATGAGAATGAAATAAAGGTAGAGCGAAATTCGTTTCGCTTTTCTTAAATTATTAAATTAGTTATAGTTTATAACGATAACAGAAAAACGAATTATTTTATAAAAAACCGATATAACGGAAATAAATACTCAAAATTTAATCAACCCTTATAGAAAAATATTATATATCGGTTAAGATAAGCTCAAAGAGCATCTAATATTAGACTCAGCAATTTATGTATCAATTTATTCAAAAGCAAACGGACTTAGATACAGTTCTAAATCTGATGAACCAGAACTCAATTTATGGACTCGATACCGAGTTTATTAAAGTTGATACCTTGTGGCCAAAACTGGGACTTTTTCAAATCAATGTGCAAAATCAGGTGTATTTACTTGATGGTACAACCCTTGATTTGACTCAGTTTTGGGACAAATTGTTTAACGCACAGCAAAATATTTTTCACGCATGCAGTGAAGATATTGATTTGATCTATCATTATGCACAGAACAAGTCTTTGCAAAATGTATTTGATACTCAAGTTGGAATGTCATTCCTAGGACATGGTTTGCAAGTGAGTTATCAAAATGCGCTTAAAACCATGCTCAATGTTGATATTGATAAAGATCAAACACGCTCTGATTGGTTAGCTCGACCACTAACACCTGAACAAATGATGTATGCAGCGAATGATGTGCATTATTTAATGAATTTGAGTCAAAATATCCAAAAAGATTTGGCTGAAAAAAGTTTATTAACTTGTGTGCTTGAAGACTGTAAAAATTTAACGCGTGAAATTGGTACAGAAACACCAATCCATCAGCTTTATCATGATATTGGTAATTATCGCCATTCGCGTCGTCAGCTTATGCAAATTCAGCATTTAGCGGTATGGCGTGAGCAAATGGTGAAGGCGTTAAATCAGCCGCGTAGTTTTATTTTAAAAAATTCAACTATTATTGATATGGTTGAAAAAAATCCACGTAATAATTTTCAGTTGAGTTCAATTAAAGACATTCGTGCCAATATCGTGCGCGAACATGGCAAGACTATTTTGGATTTATTGAAGTTCTTACCTGAGCAAGCAGAATGGCCACTACGTATGGCGCGTCCTATTCGTCACTCTTCGCAGGATATTGGTGCGCGTGTAGATGAAGTGATTCAGCAGGCTGTGCATGAAACCACTGTTCCGAAAGAAGTGCTGATGCGTAAAAAATGGCTAAATGCTTTGTATCAACACGTGGTCTTTCACAATGATGAACAAGATTTGCCAAACTATTTATTGGGCTGGCGTTATGATTTGTTAACTAAGCCTTTAATAGAGGTGTTACATGCAGATGAAACGTATCTATCACGTCAAATGAAGGTGATGGAATAGGGTAGATTGATTAAAGAACTATCACTTATACAAATTCACGACTGATGCGTTAATAAACACTAATGTATCAGTCTTTTTTTTGATGTATCCTTTGCCTTGCGATTTATGAGTATTGATTCAATTATGTTCTGTTCTATCTACAAATCGAGCAAAAAAGATGAAATGTATCTTTACGTTGCTCGCCCTGAAGTGAAAGAAAACGAAGCTGAAGCTGCCGATCCGTTAGATGTATTGTCTGAAGCGTTACGTAAGGCTTTTGGCCGTGCGACATTTGTTATGGATTTAGAGTTGACTGAGTCTCGTAAACTTGCACGTGTTAATGTGTTGCATGTTATGGACTCAATTGAAACCAAAGGCTTCTTTATTCAAGTGCCGCCTGAAGGTTTAATCGATCCAAACGCAGTAGCTCCAGAAGGCTTGCGTGGTGCATAACAATAATTCAGGAGTTGTGAAATGAATGGTGTAGTAACTGTATTGGACTCAATTCCTGAAAGCAGCATTGCAATCACGGTATACCTTGGGGGAGCGTTGATTGCATTGTTGTGTTGGTATGGGCTCATGAAGCGCGTACCTAAGCCATTTGGTGCAATAGGTTGGTTATTGGTATTTGCTATTTTATTAACACCAACTGTTTCTGCTGGAACCAATGCTTCAATTGCACCGGCTATTTTTGGTTTGATTTTTGGTGTGTTGACGAAAGATCAGCCATTAGTTTGGTCAAATTTATCTCTGATTATGTTTGTGGTTGGTATTGGCTTGGTGATAGGTTATTTCTGGTCACGATATGCTGCTACAAAGCCTACACAGGTTGTAAAAAAGAAAACTTCACCGCTTTAAATAAAAAAATAAGGTTATGTCATGTCTGTTGAAACGCAACAATTTACTGGTACAGCGCAATACATCGCTACAGATAGCTTAAAACTGGCTGTAAAAGCTGCTCGTTCACTTCAAAAGCCGCTCCTTGTTAAAGGTGAGCCTGGCACGGGTAAGACCCTGTTGGCTGAACAAGTAGCTGAAAGCTTGGGCCTTAAACTGATTACATGGCATATCAAATCAACCACGAAAGCACAGCAAGGTCTGTATGAGTATGATGCTGTTTCACGTTTACGTGATAGCCAACTTGGTGACGACCGTGTTTATGATATTAAAAACTATATTAAGCCGGGTAAGCTTTGGGAAGCGTTTACTAGCGAAGAACGCTGTGTCTTATTGATTGATGAAATTGATAAAGCAGACATTGAGTTTCCTAACGACTTATTGCATGAGCTCGACAAAATGTCGTTCTATGTCTATGAAACTGGCGAAACAATCACAGCGGCACAGCGTCCAATTGTGATTATTACTTCGAATAATGAAAAAGAATTACCAGATGCTTTTTTACGTCGTTGTTTCTTTCATTATATTGAATTCCCTGATGAAGCGACCATGCGTGAAATCATCGATGTACATTTTGATAATATTTCAAACACATTGGTATCTGAAGCATTACAAGTGTTCTTTAAGTTACGCCAAATTCCAGGCCTGAAAAAACCACCTTCAACGTCTGAGTTGATTGATTGGTTAAGTTTATTGATGGCAGATGATATGCCAGAAGATATTTTACGTAACACTGATAAATCAAAATCAATTCCACCGTTGTATGGTGCGTTGATTAAAAACGAGCAAGATGTGCAATTGCTTGAACGTTTAGCATTTATGTCACGTCGCTAAGTTGCATATTTGAAATTTAAAGCCGGTTTGTCCGGCTTTTCTTTTGTATGTATTAAGGCTACAGGTCTGTATTTTATGTTTAAGTTTTCAAAGATGAAATTTCATGTGCTGTTTACAATGGCGCTGATAATAAATTTAAGCTGCATTTCTGTACAAATTTCAGCGATGGATGCAGATACATTTCAACAAACACATGATCAATTGATAAAAGATGGCTATTGGGCACAAGTGGCCGAAAAACAATTAGAAGAAAAGCTAATGGGGCAAGCTGAGAATGAAATAGTTCAACAGGCGATCCAATCTAAGCAATGTATCTCGAAGTATTATGAGCTGCAATTTTATGATTTTATACTAACGAATTTTAAAGAATATCAGCAATACCGCCGAGAAATGGGTTTTACGCGGGCAGTGGATGTGCAAAAGCTGAAACAGGAGCATGCCGACATCAACCATAAATTCGTTGCTCTTCAGCAAACTTTAATCGGTACAGCTTTTCCTTGTCATTTACCTCTAGAAACTCAAAATCTCAATAATGTCAGCTCGAATGATATGAATAGGCAGTGAAAGCTTTTCGCTTTACTTGCTAGGTGCAATTTTTCATAATGTGTGCAGTATAGAGGTTAGCTCAGTTGCATAACGCATAAAAATATCTCATGCAATTAAACTGGCTTGGCCTTCCGAAAACTTAATTTTATTGGATTTTACTCGCCTATGTTTGTGCGACTGTTTTATACCCTCAGAAAATATGGCGTGCCAGTATCGACACGAGAACTAATTGACCTTAATGAAGCGGTTGCAGCAGGGCTTGTTTTTGCGAATCAAGACGAATTTTATCAACTTGCAAAAACCGTCATGGTAAAAGATGAGCGCTTCTTTGATAAGTTTGACCGAGCGATGAAAGATTATTTTGATGGCATTGCAACGTTTGATTTAGATGAATTGCTGAATCAGGTTCATAAGCTGCCAAAAGACTGGTTTGATCTAGAGCTTATTGAAAAGCATTTAACTCCTGAACAACGCGAAGAATTAAAGAAAGCGGGTTCGTTAGAAGAACTCATGAAAATGCTTGAAGAACGTTTGCGTGAGCAACATAAAAAACATCAGGGTGGCAACAAGATGATAGGCACGGGAGGGACATCGCCCTTTGGTGCTTATGGTGATCATCCTGAAGGTGTGCGCATTGGTGGGCCTGGGCGTAAGCGTTCTGCCGTTAAGGTTTGGGAACAACGCCAATATCGCAATTTGGATGACGATCAAATTTTGGGTAGTCGACAAATGCAAATGGCATTACGTCGATTGCGTAAATTTGCGCGTCAAGGTGCAGCAGAAGAATTGGATATTGACGGCACTATTCGTGAAACAGCCAAACAAGGTATTTTGGATGTTCAATTGGTGCCAGAACGTCGTAACCGCATCAAAGTTTTGATGTTGTTTGATGTTGGTGGATCTATGGATGCACATATTGCACAGTGTGAGAAGCTATTTAGTGCAGCCAAAACTGAATTTAAAACTTTAGAATATTTTTACTTTCATAACTGTCTATATGATTATGTATGGAAAGATAATATCCGTCGTTCAAGTTCACGTATGAATACGTGGGATTTGTTTAATACCTATGGACGGGATTATCGGGTGATTGTGGTAGGTGACGCCAGTATGGCACCGTATGAGTTAAATTCTGCGGGCGGCTCAGTTGAATATATGAATGACGAAGCAGGACAAGTTTGGTTACAGCGTTTACGTAATCACTTTGATAAAACAGCTTGGTTAAATCCTGAAGAAGATAACTATTGGCACTATACCCAAACGATTGGTGCGATTAAGCAAATATTTGAAGATCATATGTATCCGATGACCCTTAAGGGGGTAGAAGATATGACAAAATATTTAGCACGTTAAATCATTTTAATGCGGTAGGCTGTGGAAATAATAGACTGCTTTTAGTGAGAAGATGCGTTTTGACTTGTTGTATAAAGTCAAAATTCGTTAGTATCGGGGCAGTCTTTTTTATACCTAATTTCTTAAAGCGAAGGAAATACGATGGATCATCAAATTAATGGCATTGCTTTACCCAACGAAGAAGGCTTCTTTGGTGAATACGGTGGTCAATTTATTCCACCTGATTTAAAGCAGGCAATGGACGACATTAATGTTGCTTATGAACAGATCCGTCATACAGAAGAATTCCAAAATGAATTAAAAGAATTATTTGCACACTATGTTGGCCGTCCAAGTCCATTATTCTATGCAAAGCGTCTATCAGATAAATTAGGTGGCGCACAGATTTATCTTAAACGTGAAGATTTAAATCATACGGGTGCACATAAAATTAATCACTGTTTAGGTGAAGCACTTTTAGCAAAATACATGGGGAAAACCAAAGTGATTGCTGAAACGGGTGCAGGGCAGCATGGTGTTGCATTGGCTACAGCATGTGCACTTGTAGGTATTCCATGTGAAATTCACATGGGACAGATTGATATTGAAAAAGAACACCCTAATGTGGTGAAAATGAAGATTTTAGGTGCCAACCTGATTTCGGTTACACGTGGTACCGCAACATTAAAAGATGCTGTGGATAGTGCGTTTGAAGAATATTTAAAAGATCCGAAAAATTTCATTTATGCGATTGGTTCTGTGGTTGGCCCACATCCGTTTCCTAAAATGGTGCGTGACTTTCAAGCAATTATTGGTGAAGAAATTAAAGTTCAGTCGAATGACCGCTTTGGCTCAAATCCAGATTATGTCGTTGCATGTGTTGGTGGTGGTTCAAATGCAGTCGGTGCATTCAGCGCATTTTTAAATGAAGCAGATGTGAAATTGGTAGGTGTAGAGCCTGCGGGTCATGGTTTGGATACAGATATGCATTCTGCAACCTTAACTTTAGGTAAGCCAAGTCAAATTCATGGTATGGCGTGTTATGTACTTGAAGATGAACAAGGTCAACCGTTACCAGTGCATTCAATTGCATCCGGTCTAGATTACCCAGGTGTTGGTCCACAGCATAGTTTGCTTAAAGATTTAGGTCGTGTTGAATATACTACAGCGACTGACCAAGAATGCTTGGATGCGTTTATGACTTTGTCTCGTGTGGAAGGTATTGTCCCTGCACTTGAAAGTTCTCATGCAGTTGCGTGGGCATTACGTGAAGCACCAAAACTGACTAGAGACATAAAAATCGTAGTCAATGTGTCAGGTCGTGGTGATAAAGATGCTGATTATGTTGCTGCAAAATTAGGTCTTAACTAATCGCTCAATTAAAAAAGACTAAGTTGTGCATCCTTGTTTGAAGATGTATAAATTTTCTGAACTTGATCATCAATATCCCAGTTTTTAACTGGGATATTTTTTTTGACATAGCTTTTATAAAAACTGTGGTCAAAGACTGATGAAATTGGAATAAGTTCAGGATGTAAGGTATAGATAACAGCTTTGCTAGCTAATAGTTCTGTGACTGCTGCCGCAAGCTCAAGGTTAATGGTACGTCTATGTGAACTGAGTAAAGGATCATGTTTCATTGATACCATTAATGATTCAAGTTTTGAAATTATGCAATCAATTTGATTTAAGTTATCTGAAGCTGAATTTAGTATTGAGTAATTTCTTTGTAATTTTATTGTCATTACGTTTATTGGGTGCTTAAAATTATGCAATGATATTGATTAATTCTCCCCCTTTAACTATTTGATAAAGGGGAAATTAATTTAGCCTGAAATGTATTGTTGAAGTTGTTCAATCAATTTACGTTGATCATCCATCGCAGCTTTGACTAAATCACCAATCGAAATAAGACCACTCAGCTGTTTATCTTCAACTACAGGTAAATGTCTCAAGTGGCGATCTGTCATCAATTCAAGGCACTCTTCAACCGTTGCTGCTGTAGTCACGGTAATCACGCTACCGGTCATAATTTCACTTACTGTGGTATCAAAAGAGGTTCTTTCCATGAGGGCAATTTTTCGCGTGTAGTCACGCTCTGAGAGAATTCCAACCACATTGCCTTCATGAGTAACGACAAGCGCACCAATGCTTTTCTCAGCCATAAGTGAGATCGCTTCGAGTACGGTTGCATCCGGTGTAATTGTGTAAATTTCTTTGTAGGCTTTGTCTTTCAAAACTTGTGCAACAGTAGTCATATATTTTGTCCCTTATAGTATTTTTTGTTTAATTTAAATTAGCGTGAAATTTAGAAAATGCAAACACTTTTCAGTGTCTGCATCAGTTATTTTGTTAGTCAATTTGAATTAAACAGTACGCATATTTGGCGTTGAAAAAAAGAAATGGCGCATTTGCATAGTCGTAAGTTTTAATTTGATGTTATTTGAACTATATAAGGCAGGTGTGACTTTGAGCCTTGTGAGTGTTGGTAATAGCGCTACTTCAAAATCACGTGGAGTAATACGTCGTGGTGTGTAGTTTGGCCAATTCTTCTTGGCATATTTATGTGCCTGAATACCATTTAACCAAAAGGGGAAGATAATATCATCTTGATCGCTGGTCATCGCCCAGCCTTGTTGGTGATAAAGTCCCCATAAAACACCACAGTACATCATTGTTTTTAAAATACTAATTTTAAAAAATAACTCTTTTTGAATCGGTTTATATTGCTTTAATTTAGACATCATATGCAGCGTGTTGTTGATGTTGCTCCTATTGTAGAAAATTCAAATGAAATTACTGTGTATGTCTTGAACTTGATTGTAAGAATTTATGTATATAAATAGCTAAGTCAAAAAGTAAAGGGTGAAAAAAACGCCACCTGGGTGACGTTTGATTATGCTTGCAATGTGGCCATGTTTTGCCAATATTGCGCTTTAAGTGAGTCACGCTCTACACGGAAACCTTGGTAATAAAGTTCAGCTAAAAACATTGCTGCTTTACCATGGCCAGCGCGAGCTGCTTGTTCCAATTCATGTACTGCATCGCTGAAGTTCATTTGAGATTGGATTGTATTTACTGCTGTTGCATAAACGTGTTCAAGTTCATGCTGAGAGAATTGTTGAATCATATTAAACTCCTTATTCTAATTATGATCATTCAAGGGCCCATTCTTTAGCCCTTTTAACTAATATAACTAAGTATTATTAAACTAATATTACAATTAGCTTGAATTGTCAACTATTACTGCAAATATTTTACTTGTTGGTATAGTTTACATGATTAAACAATGAACATTTGCTTAATTGATTAAAATACTAACATAAGAAGTTGTAGATAATAAGGAGAAGGACATGAGTAGAATTTTAGACGGTTTGACTTTAGATTATCCTCCTACAATGTCTCAAATTGTGGAATTGGCGCATCAACATCGACGAAACTTAGATGATGCAATTTTTCATCAAGAAATACATTTAGGGGATTTTGGTTTAGCACAGCGTAAACGGGTTTATGATTTCACGCGTGATTTAGATAAGAATCAACGCTTAGAATTTTACAATGCTTATAACGGAGAACTATTAAAAATAGCTGATGATGATGATTTGCATCCTGCACATGCAGAAGGTGGGATGAGTATTTTTGCCGTCATTATTGTGTTGGCTATTATTGCATTAATCCTTTATTTTGCTGTGATTCGTACCATTATTCATTAAAAGATACGATTTAGTCACATGGCACCATTTTGAATTGCTTATGAATTAAGCAGGATTACTTGAACTTATTTAACGTCAGCCATACACTACTTTTAACCTGAGGTAGTGTATGACTATTGATTTAGAAAAAATTATTCAATTCAAATCTAAAATACAGCTTGAGCAAGTCTATAATATTTTCGTTTCAATGATGATTGCGATTATTTTGATTCTCGCTGTAATTGCATTATGCCGTCCTATTTCCGTGCAACAGTATCAAAACGTATCAAGTCTTGCTGTTCAGCAAAGCTATCCTGAAACTCAAGAAATGGCTGTGTTATTAAAACAGCAAGATAAAATACGAATGGCTGCTTATCTTAAATTGATGCACGCTTATCAGATGGAGTCTGTGCGGGCACATCAGTTGCCGGCATTGGCAGAGGAGCAACATTAGAGGGTAATTGCTTAGGCTCAGGTGTTGTTCCTAAATTCTCTTGTAAAATGTGTTTCAGTTGTTCTTTGTCCAGTTGCTGACTGACAACAATTACTGTCATATCTTCTGGATGCATATATTTTTGCACAGCTTGTTGTACATCATTTACTGTTATTTTTTCCAAAAGCTTTGGATATTGGGATAAGTAATCCGTTGGTTGATCATAAAAACCGAGTAGCCCTAGTTGAGCGTTAATAGTTGAGTTACTGCTGTAATTGTTGGGGAAAGCCCGAAGCATCCCTGCTTTTGTTTCTTCAAGCTGTTTTGCATCAATCGGTTTTTTTACAAAGTCGACATAGGCTTTGTGTGCTACTTTGATGCTATCAACGAGTTGATCCTGACGTGTGCCATAACTAAAACTAAATGTTCCAGGGGATTGGCTAAAGCTAAAAGAGCTATAAGCTCCATAGGTATAGCCGCGCTTTATACGAAGTTCTTGCATTAGTATGGAGTTAAAACCACCACCACCAAACATTCGATTGGCAACTTCTAAGGCTAAACGATCTGGATTATTACGAATAGTGCCTAAGTGCCCAAACATCACATTGGCTTGTGTCGAATTAAATGGCATATAAACGATGTTAAAACCATTCTTTTCAACTGGGGTTGCTAACGGTTTTGCTTTTTCACCTTGTTTTAAGTTACCTGAAAGTCGTTCGGCAAGATTTTGGGCTTCTTTAGTGCTCAATTTGCCTGTAATCGCAATATTCATATTTTGTGCAACGAGAAATTTATCGCGAAACGTTTTTAGAATTTCCGGTGTGATTTTTTTGATACTACCATTTGTTCCTGTAATTGGCTCTGCATAAGGATGCGTGCCATATAGTTCACGATTAAAGCGAATACCCATGAGTCGGCTTGGGCTTTCTTGTAGTTGCTTTTGACCTGCTTGGTTATTGCTTAAGGCTAAGCTAATACTGGAATTTTTAAATGTTGCATTTTTGAGTATCTCCATCATCATGCCGAGTGCAGGCTCAAGTTTTTTAGGGTCGGATAAAACCCGTAGTCGCATCACAAACATGTCTCGGTGTGCTTGTATGCTCATCTGGGCACCAGATTGATCAAATACCGATGCTATTTCTGCAGCATTATACTTTTCCGTGCCTTCATCCATCAGGCGAGCGGCCATATTCGCTGTACCAAATAAACCTTTTCCAACTTCTTCATCACGTGCGGCACCAGCATTGAAAGTAAGCTGAATATCGACCATTGGTAAATCTTGTGATTCTACAAAAAGTGTGCGAACACCATTTCGGTTTTTTAGTTCTTGCACATGAGGTGCACGATATTCTTTCTCTAACTGCACGTTTCGCAGACTTTGCAGCATTGGAATGGACTGTAGTTGACTCGGATTGTCATTAATATCAGGTATATTTTCAGTATAACTTTCCGCAAAAACCAGACCGCTCGTAATGGATAACACGCTCAGGCATAAAATTTTCAATGTAGACATGTTTATTCCTTAAATCGCATTATCTGTTTCGATAGATTGAGCATTTTGTGGCACACTTGGCGTTGCTTCAACTTTTTCATTTTTGTCAGCAGGGGCTGGGTTAATGGTGCTTATTTGATTGTTTTCTTGTTCAGGCAAGAGATACATGGTACTTAAGTTCTCCCGTACAAAATAAGCATTGGCAACGCGTTGAATGTCTTGAGCACTCACGTTTTCATAATATTTTGGAAGTTCATCCATCAAGCGAAAACTTAATCCATTGACTTCCAAATTACCGATCATTTTTGCCTGACCACTAATATCGTCTTGGCTATAGATTAAATTGGAAATAAATCGTGTTGTAATACGTTCTACTTCAGGGCTTTTGACTAATTCTGCTTTAAGTAAATCAATTTCATCCTGAATGGCTTTTTGCGCCTGTTCCATTTTGATGCCATCTGCGGGTAGTGCAGAGATGCTAAATAGGCTATCGCCACGATTATAAGGATCATAAGAGGCGCTGACCGCGGTTAATATTTTACGCTGACGTACCAACTTGTCTTGTAGGCGTGATGAAATACCACTGTCTAAGACATTTCGAATGATGTTTAACGCATACGCATCTTGCGGATTTTTTGCTGTAGCAAGTGAATGTACATTCCAAGACATGTAAAGATTTGGTACTTGTACAGGAAGTTTAAGTTCCATATGGCGATAACCAATACGCTCAAATTCTAAAACATCATTCCGTTCAGGCGTTTTACGTGATGGGATGTCTCCAAAATACTTTTGGACTTGTCGAATCGCAGACTCTGCATCCACATCACCAACAATGACTAAAATCGCATTATTGGGTGTATACCATTCTTTGTACCATTGCTTTAAGTCTGTTAATTTGATGTTTTGTAGATTCTTCATATGGCCAATCACAGGTTGGCGATAATGACTGGTGGGGTATGAAATCCATTTAAAGCGTTCGAATGCTAATGACCGGGGATTGTCATCGGTACGCTGACGACGTTCCTCCATCACAACTTTAATTTCTGGGTCAAAGTCTTGCTGTTGTAAGCGTAGATTACTCATACGATCGGCTTCTAATTCCAAAGCCATTGGAAAATAAGCCTTAGGATAGAGTTGATAATAATTGGTGTAATTGGTAAATGTTGCAGCATTAATACTGCCACCGTAAATTCGGCTTAAACGTGTGAATTCATCATTCGGAACCTTGGTCGTTCCTTTGAACATCATATGCTCTAAGGCATGAGATATACCGAGCAGATTGCCGGATTCATCGCTACTCCCAACTTTGTACCAAATATGCGTCATGACCATGGGCGCGCGATGATCCTCACGAATGATGACTTTTAAACCATTTTTAAGTGTGGTTTCAAACGTTGTTCGCGTAAGTTGGCTACGTGTATCAGCATATAAATAACTGCTTGCCAAAATGCTGCTTGCAGCTAGGCCAATATGAAGAAGAGAGCGAATTAAATAATTGAAAAGACGAGGAGAAATCGTTTTTTTAGAGGACACAAATCTATCCGGTAAAATCTATTTTATATACTGATATTTTGCCTAAGCGTGCTTTGAAAGCAACTGAAACGTGTTGTTTTTTGGTGTGTGTGTGGCTCATAGCACAGGAAAGGCTCAAATTAAGATAAGTTATGTTAGAATCTCATTTTTTTAACGCAGTGCTTTTCAAGGATTCGGCATGCAACAGCAATCTAATGGGCAGAATAAATTTTTGATTGATGCTGATATCGGTGATGACGATGTCACGTTACCGAGTTTACCTGCGGTAAATGTGCCGATTATCGAAACAGCAAAAGCACAGGAACAAATTGTACCTGAAGTGAGTGAGACTGAAGCACCATCTAAAGGTGGTTTCTTTAGCCGCATGAAAGAAGGCTTATCAAAGTCTCGTAAAAACTTAGCCGATGGTATGGTCAATATCCTGATTGGTGGTAAGGAAATTGACGATGAGCTTTTGGAAGAAGTGGAAGAACAACTTCTGGTCGCTGACATTGGTGTAGAAGCAACAAAAACCATTATTGCAAATTTGACGGAGCGTACTGAGCGTGGTGATTTAATTTACTCGCACTCATTGTATAAAGCTTTACAAGAAGAATTGGTTGCTTTGCTTGCACCACGCGTAAAACCTTTGCATATCGATACAAACAAAAATCCGTATGTGATTTTAGTTGTAGGTGTGAATGGTGTTGGAAAAACAACCACCATTGGTAAATTGGCTAAACGCTTACAAGGTGAAGGCAAGAAGGTTATGTTGGCTGCAGGTGATACCTTCCGTGCAGCAGCAACAGAACAACTTCAAATTTGGGGTGAACGTAACAATATCGCCGTTGTCGCACAGGGTCATGGTGCAGATTCAGCATCTGTGATTTTCGATGCATTCGAGAGTGCACGTGCCAAAGGTGTTGATGTGCTGATTGCAGATACTGCTGGTCGTTTGCATAACAAGGGTCACTTAATGCAAGAATTGACCAAAGTTAAACGTGTGATGCAGAAAATTGATGCAACAGCGCCACATGAAGTGATGTTGGTGGTTGATGCAGGTACAGGTCAAAATGCAATTAATCAAGTTGAAATGTTTGATGAAGCAGTTGGACTAACAGGTTTGACCATTACCAAGTTGGACGGTACAGCAAAAGGCGGTGTTTTATTTAATATTGCCAGCCGTACACATGTGCCAATTCGCTTTATTGGTGTGGGTGAAAAAATTGATGATTTACGCCCATTCTCTGCCAAATCCTTTGTTGCTGCGCTATTTGAAACCGATAAGTGAAATGCGTGACAATTCACACAAACTCCGTTAAATGCGGAGTTTGTTGTTTTTTGCGTGGTTGATTGATTTAAAAAGGAACAGTAAATAATTTTATAAATCAAAATATAGGCATAGAAACCCTTAAAATAAACATGGATTTATTTCATTTGAATAATTTTAAATTTGGGGTGTAGGTGTGGCGTTGCTCGATAAAATTGGTCATGTATTGACTGCGGATATCACGAAAGACTTTAAATTAAAAAAGAAAAATATCGAAATGGATACATCAGTTTCTTTTGTAGAGCAATTAAAGAAACGACGCAGTATTTATGATTTAGGCAAAAAAGTTCATTTTAGCCAAGCTTATATTGCTGAATTAATTCAGGAATCTGTTCGTTGTTGTCCGTCTGCATATAACTCGCAAAGTACCCGTATCGTTGTGTTGTTTGGTGATTCACATCAACAATTTTGGGACATTGTTAAAGAGGTACAGCGTAAAAATGTGGCTGCACATATTTTTGAAGGGGCTGCCTTAAAGGTTGATCAATGCGCTGATGCTTTTGGCACGGTATTATTTTATGAGGATCAACAAGTAATTCAGCAATTACAGAAAAAAGTACCGTTTAGTGCCGAAGATTTCCCAGTATGGTCTGAACAAACATCAGGGATGGCGCAGTTTGCTGTTTGGACGTCCATTGCGGATGCAGGAATGGGGGCATCATTACAACACTATAATCCACACATTGATCAAGCCATTGCAAACTTTTTAGGGATTAATGGACATTGGTTGCTCCGTGCACAATTGGTTTTCGGTTCTGTAGAAGGAAATGCACCTGAGCGAGAAGAGCCTGAAGATCAAGAACGCTTTCGAATTTACACTTAATTGAATTGAACTTTTTAAAATTAACCTATGATGAATATGTGAAGATAGTGTAAATACAGCGGTGTCTGTGCTGTCGCTGTATTTTTTAAGATAAAGCAATATTACAAAGTTAAAAATCATTGTTCTAGAAATAAAACACAATGTTGTAAATACAGTCATGTAATTGTTAAAAACTTCAATTAAGATTATTTCAATCCATTTATATGATCTGAAAATAAAAAGAGGCTTTCTATGTCATTCCTTAACCAAATTGAACAACGTCGTACCATTTATTCGATTGGTAATAATGTAACTTTGTCACAAGCTGAAATTGAACAGACGATTAAAGATGCTGTGCGTTTAAGCCCATCATCATTTAACTCACAGACATCTCGTGTGGTTATCTTATTTGGTGATTCACATCAACAATTTTGGAATATTGTCCGCGAAACCTTGAGAAAAATTGTACCTGCTGATGCTTTTGAAGGTACTAATGGCAAAATCAAGAGTTTTGCAGCTGGTTTTGGTACAGCTCTGTTTTATGAAGATCAAGCAGTTGTGAAAGCGCTTCAAGAGCAATTTGCGTTATATGCCGACAATTTCCCAGTTTGGTCAGAACATTCAACGGCTATTGCTCAATTTGCGACATGGACAGCATTGGCGGAAAAAAATATTGGTGCGTCTTTGCAGCATTACAACCCAATTGTAGATGAAGAAGTAGCGGCAGCATTTTCAGTGCCTGAGAATTGGAAATTACGTGCACAACTTGTATTTGGTTCTATTGAAGCACCAGCGGGTGAGAAAACTTTCATAGATGATGCTGAGCGCTTTAAAACATTTAATTAAGTTTTGTGACTTAAAGGCATTCAGAATATTAAAAGGGCGTATTTCGCCCTTTTTTTTATATGTATAAAATAAAAAAGATATCTGAATTATGGATTGAAGCTAAGCGTAGAGTAATAAATTGATGTCATACCATTGTCATATATGCATAGCATAGTGCAAATCAACTTTAAAATTTGAATATGAGTGATAACCATGACTTTACGCTTTACAGTTGCTGCTGCGACATTATTGATGAGTAGTGTAGGTTTTGCTGCAGTAACATTAACAGTTCCAGAAGAAATTAAGATTGTGGCTGTTAATGATCAAGAGTTAAGTGGTGGTTTATTTCGTTCGGCAGAAAAATACACTTTAAACGCTGGCGAAAATGTCATTAGTGTTCGTTATACCGAGTTTTTTCAACATCCAGACAATTCACACGATATTTTAAAATCTGGAGTTGCTTCAATACGTACACCGGTTCTGGCCGATGGCCAAGAATATCGATTGGCTTTAATAGATGCACCTAAAGACTTTGATAAAGCGCAAAACTATAAAGATCAGCCAATTTTTGGTTTGTACAATAAAGCGAATCAACTTTTGGTTCAGCAACAAGGGGCAAAACAAGAGCAGAAAGCAATTTTCTCAAATGCGATTTTTGGAAATAATCTTGATCTAACCAAAAAAACGGCTGCACCTGCAAATCAGCCAGCGCCAGTATATACACAAAATACATCAGCAGTTGTGAGTGCTTCAGATCAACAATTAATTCAGTTATGGCAAAAGGCGACCAAAGTTGAACGCCAGGAATTTATGAGTTGGTTGGCTGAACAGTCCAATTAAGATTAAAGCCTAATTTAAAAAGGATCCAATGAAGCTCAGGTTTTATATCATTGCTTTATAAAATTAAAAGCTCACCTTTGGGTGGGCTTTATCTTTATATAATGTTAGTAAATTCAAAATTTGCTTAAGTCAGCACTTTAATAAAACTAAAAAACGGCTTATATTGAATGAATACTAAGCAGAAAAATGCTTTTAGTTTAAAATATGATCACTTATACCTAATATTGTAGAAATTTCTACAATTGGGGCTTGTGTTTGTTTTTATTCTCTATAGAATACGCTGCATACCAACGCAGACAAGCAAACGCACGAAGTGCTGAGTTGTTGAATGTTTGGTTTTACTTGCTGGTGATGAATCAGCAAGAAGATCATTAAGAGATTATGAAGAACAACTTGTGTGGATTTTTACTAGTTGATCAGTCGAAATTATTTTCATTGATTGATGGTAGAAATTACTCGAAGTTTATTTGAGAAATTAATGTCAGAAAATTGATGAGCCAGATTTGGTG
>NZ_VOYM01000142.1:0-3695 GCF_013420285.1 Acinetobacter sp. YH01019 | reverse complement strand
TCCCTGGCTTAGCATCAATTAAGCGAATCCATTTGGATACAAGATTTGTATTCAATCCATGTTGCAAAGCGACCGAAGCAATTGAAACGTCCGGTGCTTTACAAGCCTGAACGATCTGCTGTTTAAATTCAGCACTGTATGTTCTTCGCTTTTTGGAAGCAGATGCGATGGATGTCTGGTGATTTGTAGTCATAAATTTTAGTCCCCACTTGTTTTTAAGTGGGGACTAAATTAAGGCTTATAGGATGAATTCATAAGGTGTGTTCAGCGGACGCTTACACTCTTGGAAATAGTTTGCGGTGTACATCAAATTTGAAGTGACTTCCTTACTCACACCAACGGTAAGCATTTTACGGTCATCATTACGAAGTAGCGGATCATCCGTTTCGTATTGGGTTTGTTCGATATAGTTAATATTTAAATTTTGAAAAAATGGAAAATTCGGGAAACTGACATACGCCATGTTTTCAAATTTAGGAAAGATATGCTCATCCTCATACCCTAAAGCACGATAATCTTTAGTGGCATAACGCGAACTCAGACCGAAATTAAATTTACCAAAATTACGACTGACCGAAAGTCCCGCAGAATAACCATCTTGCTCATCAGTTTTGCTGCCTAAAAAAATACTATCGAGCACGAACCAACGATTCACCGCCTGAGTCCAAAGCAAGCCCGCATTTTTTATCTCATCACTATAGGTTGCACTTGCACCTAATGTTGTACGACTAGTCACACCACGACGCAGATAGGCTGAACTAAAAAATTCACGATAATCACTGTTTACTTCATCATAGCGATAACGCAATTTTCCAAGAGAAACGTTGTAATCGTTCAGACCTTCTTTCAATAATTTACTGCTAATCAAAACTGGAAAGCTTCTTACCGTCGTATTGCCCAACACATCTTGCACAACCATTTGCGCTGTTCCTGCGCTTTCAATGTTTGCCCCAGTCTGTAAGTTGTAATCCCCTGGTGAAATCTTTTTTTGATAGATATTCACCCCGTCAATATACAAATCGACAGTCGAAGGCAGTACTGCACTTCCTTTTAAACTTGGAATGTTCCAATAGACAAAGTCTGGACGTGAGGTATAGTCTGTGCCAAAACTTAAACCACCAAATCGCACACCATGGATCAGCGCACTATAAGCAGAAGTGGTATCACCAATAATCAGTTTTGTAGCACTTTTGGCAAAATCGAGTTCAAAGCTACTGTTTAAACGAACAAAATTTTCTTCTTCATAATCATGCCCTTTATTATTACGATAAACGGCATTATTTCTTAAAATCCAATTATCTTTAAAAATGCCCAATTCTGGCAAAGTACCGAAATTACGATTTTCGCTTGTTTTATCGTAATGCATTTCATAGTTTAAGAAGGCACCAAAATTTGCTTTCATTGGCTGGGTGATTAAGGCATCCGTTTCTAGCCCAAAGAAATATTTTGATGGAAGATTAATTTTGATGGCTTGCAATTGAGGATCAAATCCAGACTGAATATCTTGATCCGTTACCAAACAAAATGAATTTTTAGTTGCATGTCGTTTCAGAATTTCTACTTTGATTTGCAGCTTATCAAGATCTGCGCACTCTATATAAAACTTGTTATTTTCAGTCAGTAATAATACTTCGCTCTTGCGGTCTACTTCGTTTACCCAAATACTGGTTGGAAACAAATCATCAGGCATATCAACGGCTTCTGCATGAGCAGAATTAGCACATAAAATACAATATAGAAGCAATGTAATTCTATTCATAGCCACTACTCAACTAAATTAAACTCCAAAGGAGTGTCACCTTTATCTGTTTCCACAACGACTTTATAATTACTAGCGCCTTGTAAAGAAACATTCCCGATGTCGTATTGGTTTTTACCTAATGCCAATAAATATTTCATATCGGAAGATTCAGCGACTGTTTTCTTGCTTTTATCGATGACATAAAGTTTTTGGATTTGAATGTGTGATTTTGCTAAATTTTCAACCTGAATAATGGTGCGACCATTCGATTTTTTAGCAATAAATTTCAAATAAGCGGGTTCTTGTTTGCCGACAAAAAATGGCACATTAATACTTAATAACAGTGCAATTTTCGATTCAGAGTTCGTCACTTGAGGTAGCTCAGTATAAAGAATACGCCATGCTTCTTCTTGTTGTAGGTTCATACTTTCTACAGATTGAGTAAAACCCACACGAACCATTTGTTTTGAATTTGGTTTTAAAATAAAGTTCTTCGGATTGATAATAATATTGGATTCAGGTGAAAGAACATCTTCGCCGGCGGCATTTTGAGTCCATTTAAATGCTTGAGCTTCAAAAATACGTGGTGTCTCATCATCCCCTTTCGACTCCAAAGTAAATGTCGCACTGCGTTGTTTAGCTTTATCGGTTAAATATAACTGCACAGGGCTAATTGAAATACCAGCAAATATTTGAGGACTCAATAAGCAAGTCATTAAACTAAATGAAACGACTTTGAATAAACTTTTCATACACCCACCCCAGTACATTTAAATATTTTTATCAATTCAAAATAAAAAGAAGTTGACCCTAACTGTGTAGAATCAACTCCCTAAATTTGGATTAGTAAGCTACTTTGATATATAAAGTATCTTTGTATGTACCAGCACGTTGAGTACCTGAAATTGTATTTTTTGGAGCTACAGATACTGCAAAGCTATCAACACTCATACCAGTTACAGGTGTAGAACCGATTGGATAATTCACACCACCTTTTGAGGTCGTGATTTTTGTAAATACTTTATCAGTAGTGGTTGCATGTTTAACAAAAGTATCTGCACTTGTACCAGCATTTAGTGTAGATAAATTTAGTGTGTATGGCGTATTCGTTGTTACTTGGAAAGAACTTGAGCCTGTGTAGCTAGTTTCAGCCAATTTAATGTCTTTACCTACCAATAACTCACACGCTTTTAAGATTTCCAATTCAATATCGATTTCACCTTCACACGGTGCACCGCCACATTGTTTAGATTCTTTTGGTTTACCTGCAAATGCAGCTGTTGCAGGAAGTGCTAATGCTGCTGCAGTGATAACTGCAGTTAAAATTTTAGATGTAGACATACCATTTCTCCGCATTCTTTTTTCAAAGAAAATTTATAATTTTTAATACCCTAACTTAGAGTTCCATTCCACTCGGTGTGCTTGAAACATCAACTCCACTTGAGTAAATCCATTCTTATGCATCTCAAAATAAAAAAAACCTATTAGTGAAAAATCACGTGAATATATTAGTTTCTGAAAATATCCTGCATCGTTATAAAAAAAGTATTGTTTTTATTAAATATTTAAAAAAATCTACAAAAAATTCAAAACTGTTAACCAACTCCCAATTTTTTGGTATTTTTTCGTTCTCCCTATTTTTTGGGATAATCTAAGTAACTGTTTTTAATCGTATTTAACAAAAAAATAAGTTTACAATATGTTACACATTCAACAAATTAATCGCAAAATAACTCAAAATCAGCTTTAATTAAAATTTAATTAAATGAATATTCACATATATTTTTTAAGTATACCGATTAAGAATGCAAATCCATCTCAAAATTCGGTGGTGTTTCAAAAAGTATGCTGAAAAAAAGCAGGTTGGATTTTGATAAAATAGAGAAATGCGAATAACTCTAGAAATCAAGTGTCCAGCCTGCCTAAGTGACAGTATAAAGAAAAATGGCATAAA
>NZ_VOYM01000141.1:0-3745 GCF_013420285.1 Acinetobacter sp. YH01019 | reverse complement strand
GGACAAGCATCGTCATTTTATTATGGTCAGCCTCAGGGTGAAGTGTGTCTAATCAACAGGGTTTTCGGTCTCTAAGTACTTTTTAAAGGGAACATCATCGACTCAAATCTCTATTTGCAACAGTGCCCGATGGACTGCATCTACTCGTAGACTCTACAGGCATGAAGTTTCTAGGTGAGGGCGAATGGAAACGCAAGAAACATGGAGCTGAATATCGTCGCCAATAATGACGTATAAAGTTTTATCTAATTTTTCTTTTTATCCAATTTAAAATTAGGTGCGTACACGGCCTCAACTTTCAATAAAGTATAAAAGGTGTTTGTGTAGGCAATACCCTTACTTTTGATAAGCCAAAAGAAAGCAAAAGCCTTTGTTACCCATACATAACATCCCTATTATGATGGATAACGTGTGGCATCCCTGCCACACTCGTGTATCCAAACGTTGCTTAAATTAAACTATGTAATAGTGGCGACATAAAGGTGCTCTTATCGCTATATATTAAAAACTTAGTGGAACACTGTTTCTAAAGCTTTTAAACCCACTTTGGGATCAAGTAGACCGTTGTAAATTTCAGGGATTTCACGTTCCACCCCAAAAAATTCATAAATGGCAAGCATCGCCCCACGAACTGAATATTCCACAGTAAAGACCACGTCATCTTCAATTTCCACAAACTGTCCAAGGAAAGCAAAGTTTTGTGAGCCTTGTGGAATTACCTGTGGACGATCCCCCGGTTTACGGCAGGCGAATAGGGCAGAGGCGTATGGCATCATGGCGGTAGTAACATCAGTCGTTGCCAAAACATGATCTAAAATGTCGTCAAAACCGAGCTGTTTAATCAGTTCTGTTAGGATTTCTTGCCCCGTGGCTTCGGACATTGGTTTTTTGATGTAATCGCCTATATGGTCAATTTGGAAACCGTAGCCCCATAAGGTATATAAACCTTCAGGTAAGTCGGCAAAGTGTGGCTGTGCAGGAACCACGATGGATAAATGCCAACCCGACTCATACCAAGTCATGAGTGCGCCTGTGCCTGGTTCATTGCCTGTATAGTCAATAATACGTTTAAGTAGCACGTCATCTTTCATGGTCAGAGTGAAAGACTCCCACTTATGTTCATCGACATTGCCATAAAAAGTCATTGGACGGCCAAAGTCTGGGGCTTTTTGTGCCAGCGTTTCCCAAAGCGTCCAGCCATGATCTTCTCGATGACGAATAAGGGCAGGCACGTCATGATTACCGCCATAACGTGAGTCTGCTGTAATAGAGCCTAAAGTGAAAATAGCTAAATCATTGGCTTTCAGATTAATTTGCTCTGATCCTTCAGGCAATTGTACATATAGGCGTGAAGCGTAGCGTTCTTGAGTTTCAGCATTGGTAATGAAGTCTGCATCTGTGACATAGTGTCCAAAACGCACATCGACGCCTTGTGCGACTAACCAACGCTGTAGGGGCAGAATCATCGAGTCATATTGGTTGTACTTGGTACGTTTCACACCCGCTAAGGTATGAATGCGTGGCAATTCTTGAATAAAACGCAAGAAATAGCGTCTTAACTCTGCTGCACTGTGCCATTTTTGAAAAGCGAAAGTCGTGCGCCACATGCGCCAGAAATTGGTTTCAAAAAAGGTTTCATCAAAAAACTCATCAATGCGGCGACTGCCAATTTTTTCTTCTTTTGAAGCTAATAGGCGCAGCATCTGTGCACGATGTAGCGTATTCAGACCAAGCTTTGCTGCATCCGCAATGACATGTTCGGCATCAATCAACCGTGCATTGGCGTGGGTTTTCACTTTTTCATTAAACTCACGACATTCTTCACGCACCGAAATGTCTGGATTTTCCAAAGATGGAATACTGGAAAATAAGTCCCATAGGCACAAATAAGTTTCATCGGTCAGCATTCGCCCACCACGTGTTACCCAAGCTTGCGCGGCATGCGGTGTATGTCCACCATCCATCGAACCACCTGAAATATCGAGTTCTTCTAATATATGGATATTTTTGGCAGGGACTTTGGCATCACGGATTGCAAATGCAGCAGCAGCCATACCTGCGATACCACCACCAATAATCCAAAGATGGGACTGTTGTGCGTCTAATGGGGTGCGCTTCTTCTTTTGCATGGTTCACCTTTAATAATGATGTTAAAAACTATGAAGTATAAAATGTGATTTAGAAAAACCTTAAAAATAGTATGACTTTTTATATATGAAAAATGTATGAAATGGGAAGCAATTTACTCATTATATTTTGTAATCAAAAAAATGTAAGTAATGGTTATTTTTAATACACATTTGTATTTTTTTTAAAATAAAATATGATTTAAATAATTGATTTTATTATTTTATAGAGTAATCAATCTATTTTGATCATATTTGTTTGTGTCTGAAGAATGTGTTTGAAACTAGGCTTTCTATTGATCATTAAAAGATATAATTGAATAATAGATCTCTTTCATAAATCAAAAAACGAGCACCTTTTTGATTGATATTTGTACTCTAATTTTCTTAGCATTCGTGCATAATCTGCGGATGAAATACATTGATTCAAAGAAGCTTTCTGAAACACAGTTTAAGCGATATACAGGCATCTCATGGTCAACCTTTTATTTAAATGGTTGAGCAATTGCAGAAGCATGTTCCAGCTAAAGGCAGACCACCCAAGTTAAGTGTGGAGGATCAGGTTCTGCTCTGTCTGAACTATTGGCGGGAATACCGAACTTTATTTCACATTGCTACGAGTTATGGGGTTTCAGAGCCTACAGCCTCAAGAATTGTACGTCATGTTGAAGATTGCCTGATTCAGTCCAAGCTGTTTAATTTACCGAAGAATTTGCCCGAAAGCGAAGGCATAGACTGGAATGTGGTGATCCTGGATGCCACAGAAATTCCAATTCAAAGGCCTAAAAAAACAGAAGAAAAACTATAGTGGCAAGAAAAAGACCCATACCTTTAAAGTACAGGCCATCATCCATTATAAAACTCAGCAAATTCTGAGTTTATGCACTGATCGCGGTACGGTGCATGATTTCGAGCTATTCAAACGCAATTTAAAGCAGATTCCTTCAGGAGCTTTTATCCTTGCAGATAAAGGCTACCTGGGAATTTATGCTGTGTATCCTAATAGCCTGTTGCCGTTAAAAGCCAAAAGACGCTGTAAACTGGATCCTGAACTCAAAATCTATAATCAGGAAATCAACAAAAGAAGAATCGGGATCGAGCATGTATTTGGGCACTGTTGCAAATAACCACGAATGGTAAGCTGAAGACTGTTTTAGCTAAAGATGCAGCATATGAATCCTTTCCATGGTCGGCATTTTCAGGGCGAAATCATTCTTTGGGCTGTGCGCTGGTATTGTAAATATGGCATTAGCTATCGTGAACTGCAGGAAATGCTGGCCGAACGGGGTGTGAATGTTGATCACACGACTATTTACCGTTGGGTTCAACGTTATGCTCCTGAAATAGAAAAACGTTTACGCTGGTATTGGCGTAATCCTACAGATCTGAGCTCGTGGCATATTGATGAAACCTAAGTAAAACTGAATGGACGATGGTCTTATCTGTATCGTGCAGTCGATCAACGTGGCGATACCATTGATTTTTATCTTTCTTCTAGACGTAATACCAAATCAGCATATTGTTTTCTTGGAAAAATTTTAAATAATGTGAAGAAGTGGCAAATTCCACAAGTGATCAACACGGATAAAGCACCCACATATGGACGTGCTTTATCACGG
>NZ_VOYM01000140.1:0-3803 GCF_013420285.1 Acinetobacter sp. YH01019 | reverse complement strand
GATAATCTTTTTCAGATTCAATCAATAATTGAACCGCTCTTTCTCTGATTTCAGGGGTATATTTTAATTTTGTCATCGGGATAGTCTCTCAGAATATTGACTCTCCGACAAACCCGGTACGGTTCAGTTGTCCCTTTCTTCTAAACTCAGATAAAAGTCTAAATATTACCCACATGAAATAACAATACAATACGATGTCATAAAAATGTCATGAAGCAGTCACAGAATACTTAATTGAATAAAGTTCAATTCTTAGCCTTCCCGCAGACCTGGTCATTTTTTATTTACAAAAAATTAATTGACCTCTTCCAAAGGTTTTAGGGAATTTTTTATTAAGTTTTCTTTAGTGCTGCAATCTAACTTTATAAGAGCCATAAATGACTTCCTTGAATGTGCCTTCAAACTCTTCATCACATCCGTTAAAAAAGTATATAAATAGAGAGCTTTCACTACTTGAGTTTCATAAGCGGGTGTTGGTACAGGCGAAAGATACTGAATACCCTTTACTTGAACGATTAAATTTTTTAATTATTTTTTCAAGTAATCTTGATGAGTTTTTTGAAATACGAATTGCCAGTTTAATGCAACAAATTGAACTTTCAAATCATGCTAGAACTCGTCCAGATGACTTATTAATCTCAGACATAGTCACCACCATTTCCAAACTTGCACATGAAGCTGTCGAAGAACAGTATAAAATTCTTAATTATAATCTCTTACCGCAACTGCAAGGACATGGCGTTCATTTCATTCAGTATGGTGACATCCTTCAAAAACATAAAGAATGGATTAAGGATTATTTTCATAATGAAGTTCAACCTGTGGTTACGCCTATCAGTTTAGATCCAGCACATCCCTTTCCTCGGCTGGTGAATAAAAGTTTAAATTTTATTGTAACTTTAGAGGGTAAAGATGCTTTTGGACGAAAAATTGATTTGGCGATTGTTCCCGCACCACGATCATTACCTAGATTAGTGAAGTTACCTAAAAGTATTTCCGGTGAGGCTGAACACTACATTTTACTTTCAGCCATTATTCAGCAACATATTCATGAATTATTTCCAGGCGTTACAACAACGGGATGTTATCAATTTCGGGTCACACGTAATGCAGATTTAACCATCTCAGAAGATGTTGAAGACTTAGCGATTGCCTTAAAAGATGAACTATCCTCGCGACGCTTTGGTCGCGCTGTAAGACTTGAGGTGACTAAAAACTGCCCTGAAAATATTACTGATTATTTACTTGGACAATTTGATCTTGAGCAAGACCAACTCTATCGTATTGATGGCCCGCTTAATCTAGTCCGTTTTATCTCAAACTTCAATTTGCCCGAATTACGTTTTCCTTCCCATGTACAAAAATTACCGAAAGTGTTGTATGGGAAAAAATCCATATTTGAGGTATTAAAAACCGAAGATGTTTTATTACATCACCCTTTTCACTCTTTTGCTCCGGTCATTAAGCTACTGAAAGAGGCAGCCCGTGATCCACATGTGTTAGCCATAAAACAAACCCTTTATCGTAGTGGTGTAGATTCTGAAATTGTGCAAGTCCTTGCTGAAGCAGCACGAAATGGTAAGGAAGTCACAGCAGTGATTGAATTACGTGCTCGCTTTGATGAGGAGTCAAATATCGAAGTTGCCAATCTATTACAAGAAGCTGGGGCGGTTGTTGTATATGGGATCGTTGGTTATAAAACCCACGCCAAAATGATTCTGATCGTGCGTCGTGAAGTAGACAAGATTAAACGTTATGTTCATTTAGGCACAGGTAACTATCATGCAATGAATGCCAAAATCTATACTGATTATGGACTACTGACCAGTGATGCTGATATTTGTGAAGATGTCCATAAAGTCTTCCAGGAGCTCACAGGCATGGGGAAAATGGTCAAATTGAAAAAACTTTTTCATGCACCATTTACTCTGCATTCTCAATTGATTGAACTCATTGAAAATGAAACTGAAAATAGCAAAGCGGGCAAAAAAGCGCAGATTATTATTAAAGTCAACGCCTTAACTGAATCTCAACTAATTGATGCTCTGTATAGAGCGTCTCAAGCGGGCGTTCAAATCGATTTGATTATCCGTTCAATTTGCTGCTTACGCCCACAAGTGAAAGGACTTTCTGAAAATATTCGAGTCCGCTCAATTGTGGGACGTTTTTTAGAACATACCCGGGTTTATTATTTTTACCATCAGGGTGAAAGTAAACTTTTTTGCGCCAGTGCAGATTGGATGGGGCGTAATTTATTCTCTCGCATCGAGACCTGTTTCCCAATCGAAGATAAAAAACTTCGTAAACAAATTCTGGAAGAGGGCTTAATGAATTATCTTCAAGATAATCGGCGTGCATGGGAATTACAAGCCGATGGTACCTGGATACAATGTCAGGCTGGCAATGGACAGGCAGTCCATATTGCCCAGCAACAATTAATGAATCAAATTATTTAACGAAAAATTTCAAGTCATTGTATAAATGACAATCATTTGCAATGATTTAAACTTATTTTAACTAAACTGTAACAATACAACCCTAAAGTAAAAATCAAGTGGGAATGAGTCAATTACATGAATGATATCAGTGTTAAAAAGATCAACAAATTAATTGAACAGTTCGAAGAAGAAGGCAATAAAACACAAGCGCTTGAAATAGGTTATAAAACATATGCCATGCTTATGTCTGATCAGAAATTTGCTGATAAAGTGACAAAATCAGCAGAAAATTCTGAAGAGCGACTTTATAAATCGATAAAAATAAAACTTATTCCTGAGAAACATCATTTTAAAATAAAGTAAGAAGTACCAAACTTATAAAATACGATAAGTGACCGTCACATGACGCATAAGTTGTCATTGATAAAAAACCGCCATTATTGGTGGTTTTTTTATAGCAAAATAAATAGTTTTATATTTCAAAGTTATGTTCATCATTTAAAGAGAAATATAATTATTTAAGGGGCTGTAGTAGAAGTGACTATAACCCCAAACGGCCATCTCTTGATTTACCTTGCTCTAGACTCTGCTCAACCTTGGCATTTAGATCAATACCCATAATTAAGGGACCATGATCACAAGAGAGATATTTTGGTGTTTTGTAAGCGTCCGCTGAATCCCATGCCTATTTTTTAATTTTGGTCGGATTTCCAGCGGTGTGGCAGTAATTCTTCTATTTGGGTCACTTTATGCGTCGGCAGCCTTTTCAGCACATCACTTAAATAGGCATACGGATCCAGTCCATTCAGCTTTGCTGACTGGATTAAAGTCATGATATTGGCAGCTCGTTGGCCGCTGCGCAGCGAGCCAGCAAACAGCCAGTTCTTACGTCCCAACGCCCAGGGACGCATCTGATTTTCAATCCCTTGCGCAGCAATGCTGCTCATATCTATAGGCAAATTGCCATCATCCAGATAGCGGCAGAGTGCCTGCCAACGTTTTAGGCTGTAATTGATCGCCTTGGCAGTTGGAGAACTCGATGGCACCGCCAGATAATGTTGGTTGAGCCATTCATACAGTTGTTGCATCACCGGTTGGCTATGCTGTTGCCGGTATTCGCGGCGATGTTCTGCTGTACCATCGGTCTTTTTCCTGAGTTCTGCTTCTATGGCATACAGTTTCTGAATCAGCACGGCTTTGTTGCATAAAGGTTTGAAAGGCTGAGTTCCCTTAAGCTGCTCAAATTTAAGAGACAACTTGGGTATGAGGGCGACCTAATTCTGTGAATTTATTCAAGACTGCCATGCGTGCATGGATCTCATTCACCTGACTTGGAAAACTCCGCGCTGTTAATTTATCGCCTAA
>NZ_VOYM01000139.1:0-3817 GCF_013420285.1 Acinetobacter sp. YH01019 | reverse complement strand
GCCATTTTTCTTTATACTGTCACTGAGGCAGGTTGGACATTTGATTTCTAGAGTTATTTGCATTTCTCTATTTTATCAAAATTCAACCTGCTTTTTTTTAGCATACTTTTTGATACACCACCAAAAATAGATAGACTTTTTGATGTTCTGAACGCTCCCCAAAACGTTTCTTACCAAAGCATCAAAAAGTCTAATTCGATTACCACCTTATTTTTATTATAGTGTTCTGTTCTTGTGCGCTGAGTTTTGTGTTCTTATGTAGTTGTATTAAATATTTTATGTAACATTTTCGATATCCCTGAAATTGGGTATTTTTGAATTTTTCATGCAATTTTTCGTCGGAAATTGCACGTTATAAAATCAATATAATCAAACGCCTTGCTAAATTGTGTTGCAACGCCAAAACCAGCTTTAGTTTTGGCTATAATAAGAGTTAATTAGAACCTTTTTAGATGTGAGCCAGCAATGCGTGGTCTATACCTCATTACAAATGATGATCCTTTAGAGTTACTTTTAGCTAAGCTAGAAGGTGCAATGTCAAATGGAGGTATTGCAGTTTTGCAGTATCGCCGTAAAAAAGTTGCTAAAGAAGATCAGATTTACGAAGTGGAATACATGAAAGCCATGTGTGCTGAATATGCTGTTCCTTTTGTAATTAATGATGATTTAGATTTAGCAGAAAAATATGGTTTAGGTGTGCATTTAGGGCAAGATGACGGCTCTATTGTGGATGCTGTGGCACGTTTGCCAGAAGGCGTATTAATTGGCCGTAGCTGTAATAACTCATTGCAACTTGCAGAACAAGCAATTGCTGATGGTGCAAACTATGTGGCATTTGGTGCAATTTATGCAACTGATACCAAACCTGAAGCAGGTAATATTGGTTTAGAAACGTTGAAACAAGCCAAACAACAATTAAATGTACCAATCTGTGCAATTGGCGGTCTAACCGTTGAAAATTCAAAAATTGTGATTGAATCAGGCGCGGATTATTGTGCGGTGATTAGTGATATATTAGGACGTCCAATGAATTTGATTCCCGACCGTCTTGATGAATGGTCAGCACTTTTTAAGTAATAGACATTTTTCGCTGTATTTTTTTTGATTTTCTTTATTTTTAGTTGAGTTGATTCATGAGCTTATCTCCAAAGCAAGAGCAATTATTTAAGCAAGCCAGCAAACACATACCAGGTGGTGTCAACTCTCCTGTACGTGCCTTTAATGGGGTAGGTGGGACACCTGTATTTATTGAAAAAGCACAAGGTGCTTATCTATATGATGTTGATGGCAAGCGTTATGTCGATTATGTCGGTTCTTGGGGGCCAATGATTTTAGGCCATGCTCAACCCGATATTATTAAAGCAGTTCAAGAAGCAGCAGTAGATGGTTTAAGTTTTGGCGCGCCAACTGTACACGAAACCACTTTGGCTGACATTATTTGTGAAATCATGCCGTCAATTGAATTGGTACGTATGACCAACTCAGGTACGGAAGCTACGATGACTGCTATCCGTCTAGCTCGTGGTTATACAGGGCGTGATAAAATTGTGAAATTTGAAGGTTGTTACCACGGTCATTCAGATTCACTTTTGGTGAAAGCAGGTTCTGGTCTTTTGACTAAAGGTGAAGGCGAAGCTACTTCAGCGGGCGTACCTGCCGATTTTGCTAAACACACATTAACGCTTCCGTATAATGATATTGCAATGTTGAAAGAATGCTTTGCTAAATTCGGTTCTGAAATTGCGGGTGTGATTGTTGAGCCTGTTGCAGGCAACATGAATTTGGTTAAACCAATTGATGGCTTCCTTCAAGCGATTCGTGATGTATGTGATGAGCATGGCTCAGTTTTCATCATTGATGAAGTAATGACTGGCTTCCGTGTTGGTTTAGGTGGTGCTCAAGCACATTATGGCGTAACGCCAGACTTAACGACTTTAGGTAAAATCATTGGTGCAGGTTTACCAGTTGGTGCATTTGGTGGTAAACGTGAAGTGATGGAGTGCATCGCACCACTTGGTAAAGTCTACCAAGCGGGTACATTGTCAGGTAACCCATTAGCAATGCGTGCTGGTATTGAAATGTTTAAGCATTTACGCCAACCAGGTTTTTATGATGCTTTAACTGCAAAACTTGAAACATTACTTGCTGGTCTACAAGCTGCTGCTGACGAAGCGGGCATTCCATTTTTCACTCAACAAGTGGGCGGCATGTTTGGCTTGTATTTCACAGATCAAACTGAAATCACTGGTTTTGATTCAATTTTAAAATGTGATGTAGATGCCTTCCGTACTTTCTTCCATGGCATGTTGAAACGTGGTGTTAACCTTGCACCATCAGCATTTGAAGCAGGCTTCTTCTCTAGCGCGCATAGTGATGAAGATATTGCATTTACTATTGAAATGGCGAAAGAAACTTTTGCAGAAATGAAATAAGTTTCAAGTGATTTGCTTTACAATGAAGCCCACAGTCATGTGGGCTTTTTTGCTGTCAGAAGTTATTTAACATAGGGATTTGAACATGAAAACCAAACATTATTTGACACTTGCAGATGCCGAGTTTTTGTTGGAACAAGCTTATCAATATGCGTTGAGCCAAAACTTTAATGTCAGTATTGCAGTCACCGATGAAACGGGAAGTTTACTGGCAATGAAGCGTATGGATGGGGCTTCTCCAATGACAGCGAATTTGTGTTTGGAAAAAGCCAAATGCTCTGCGATTAGTCGTCGGCCATCAAAACTATTTGAAGACATTATTAAAGGCGGTCAAATGGGTTTTTTAACTATGGATAGCTTCTCTGGTATGTTAGAAGGCGGTGAGCCGATTATGTACGAAGGGCAGTTGGTGGGTGCAATGGGTGTGTCGGGTGTGAAGGCTTTTCAGGATGCAGAAATTGCACAATTCGCTATTGATAAGTTTTTGACACAGGTATAAAAATTCCTTAGAGATTTTTAAGTTTAGCTATAGTGAACATTCTTAGTTTCAATGCCAAAGTTGTATGGAATGTGAATAATCACAAAAAAGCCGTTGCAGAGCGCTGTACTCTGAAACTAGTTTTAATTGGGTATTGATAATTATAGGAAAATTTGAAGAATTTCGTATGACGTGTATTATGTTAATTTTAGAAATACTAAAAATCTAACTCCAATAACAGCAAAAATATTCCAGGTGTATAAGTGATACTTCAAAGTTCCCAAATGGATGCATTCTTTCTATCCAGAAATGATGTCCAGCTTCCCTCAATTTTAGAACTTATAATACTAGAAGGCTTTTATGAGGATTTGGATGCCTTGTCTTTAATTTTTACAAAGATAGGTTAGAGCAGGTGAATTACGAAGCCATAGCTGATGTTTACGGAGATCTAACAGGGTTTGAAGCGTCCAGTAATAAGATTCATATCGAGGATTACGTGGATAATCAACATCGGATTCGCATTAGTTCAATTAGTTCAAAACTTATGGAATTAGCTAAGGGATGATGAGTGCACTATAATTTTATCATCTGATTTAGAAAGTGAATTTGGAAGTAATGCCACTCTTAGTTTTCATAAAAAAAGAATGAATGAAATTTTAATGGATAGCTTAGATGACTGCTCTCAAGCAGTATTCATTTGTAGAAACAATGACTTAATATCTGCAAATACTTAAGATAAGTGCTGTTACACGAAGCAAAAAGCGTAGGAAATTGGCTCACTGTTATTCACCAATTAAAATGTCTATGCGATAAACCATTTAAAATGTCCTGTTTTTAACCACAAGAGTCAAGCACAGGATTTAAGTTTCTTTGTTCAACAACAGCTTTCTGAGCTTTACGACTTGGC
>NZ_VOYM01000138.1:0-3896 GCF_013420285.1 Acinetobacter sp. YH01019 | reverse complement strand
TGAGAAAGCCCATATAAATGGGTAATGTACAAGTTGCTGTAGAAGCATGTTTAATTCGTCTGATCACAGATACTTTATAAAGTATTTTAATACTTTTTTGAATCCGTCAATGCGTAAGTCCTATAATACTTAGAAATAGATTATATTATTCTTAATTAGATAAGATAAGCAAAATACAGATGCAAACATTTCTATTAAGAAAGAGGGCTCTTTCCGTTCTTGTAGTGCTTATTACATTAATCTTATTTTTGGTTTATGTCCTATTGCGTACAGGACCTTTTGCACCAGTCAAGGTCAGTCTGACGCAGGTTAAGTATAAATCTATTCAGCCTAGTCTGTTTGGTATAGCGACTGTTGAAGCTCGTCATAATTACAAAATTGGTCCCACAGCGGCAGGTCGTCTTAAAAACCTTCAAGTCGATATTGGCGATGCTGTACAAACTGGACAGCTCTTGGGAGAAATGGATCCAGTCGATTTGGAAGAAAAAACACTTGCACAACGTGCCATTATCCAAAAAATCATCTCTCAGCAACAAGATATTCAAATTCGTCAAAAGTTTACACAGCAACAAGTTCAACGCTATCAGCAACTTACCAAAATCAATGCCACCAGTCAAGAGTCACTCGCGATTAAGCAGCAGGAGCTTGATCTCGCTACAACAGCACTTGGCTCAATGCAACAAGAACTTAATAAAGCCCGTGCAGACCTCAATACACTACAAGCCCAGCGCGACAATTTAAATTTAATGGCAACAGCACCAGGTATAGTCACAGCCCGTTATGCAGAACCTGGCTCTACTGTAGTTGCAGGGCAAACCGTATTGGAAATTGTAGACCCGAAGTCTATTTGGTTGAATACACGCTTCGATCAATCTAGTGCGATTGGCTTAGCCTCAGGTTTACCTGCACAAATTCATTTACGTTCGCGTCAAAGTAACACGCTTTCAGGTCAAGTCTTATGGGTAGAGCCTCGTGCAGATGTTATTACCGAAGAAATCTTAGCCAAAGTAGTCTTTAGTCAACAACCTAACCCTCTACCTCCTTTAGGTGAATTAGCAGAAGTGACAATTAAACTAGCACCACTGTCTCGCAGCCTTGCTATTCCAAATGCTGCTATTCACCGCATCAATAACCAAGTCGGTGTCTGGAAAGTGACAGATCAAAAACTACAATTTATTGAAATTAAACTAGGTCGCTCTAATTTAGAGGGTGATGTTCAAGTACTCGATGGTCTATCAGAAAATGATCAAATCGTTTTATATAGTGAAAAACCACTTAATGCGAAAAACCGTTTGCGTATTGTAAAAAATCTTGCAGGAACATCTGAATGATTAGCTTAGCCGGTCGGGATATATTCCATTCATGGGGTAAGTTTGTTTTTACTGGTTTTGGACTTGGCTTGTTGATCGGCGTGACTCTAATTATGGCGGGTGTCTACCGTGGTATGGTGGATGATGCCAAGGCTTTATTAAATAATAGCGGTGCAGATTTATGGGTGGTACAACAAGATACGCTTGGTCCATATGCTGAACCTTCTAGTGTGCGTGATGATTTATATCGTAGTGTCATGACTACACCTGAAGTAGAACATGCCTCAAATATTACTTATCTGACCACACAAGTTCATTATAAAGATAAAGATATCCGTGCGATGGTGGTTGGAATCCATACAGGTGAACATGCCTGGAATAATTTAGGCTGGCCACCTTACCTTTTAGCGGGACGTCAATTGACTCGGGGGCACTATGAAGCTGTTGTAGACATCACTTCAGGACTTAAATTAGGTGATCGCATCAAAATCCGTCGTAATTATTTTACTGTAGTAGGATTGACTCGACGAATGGTGTCATCAGGTGGTGACCCGATGATTTTTATTCCGCTTAAAGATGCACAACAAGCCCAATTTCAAAAAGATAATGCGGCAATTTTACAAGACCGCCGACGTACCGCACAAAATCCGATTTACAATCGTCCTGCGTATCCAGATTTATTAGACAGTGTTCTGAGTGCTCAAACCAGCAATCGTTATGTAAATGCAATTTTAGTCCGTCTTAAAACTGGTACTTCCGCAGAAGATACTGCTGAACACATCCAACGTTGGCAGCAACTGACTGTCTACACGCGTCTTCAAATGGAACATATTTTAATTAGCAAGATGATTGCAACGTCAGCAAGGCAGATTGCGATGCTTTTAGTAATTTTGGCTTTGGTGAGCGCGGCAATTGTGGCATTTATTATTTATACCCTAACCATGGATAAAATTCGAGAAATTGCAGTTCTGAAACTAATTGGAACACGCAACCGAACGATTGCCTGGATGATCTTACAGCAAGCGCTCGCACTTGGTCTAATTGGATTTACTATAGGTAAAATCACTTCAACCTTTGCTGCGCCATATTTTCCAAAGTATGTATTATTGATTCCTCAGGATTCTATTCTTGGATTTATTGCTGTGATGTTGATTTGTATGTTGGCAAGTCTAGTAGCTATTCGTATGGCATTACGTATTGATCCAGCCGAAGCAATTGGAGGATAACACATGACCCACGGAATTTTAATTGAGGGTTTAAAAAAACGTTTTGGGCAAGGTGATAATGCTTTTTATGCATTAAAAGATGTCAATATGTGGGTGGATCCAGGAGAAGTTGTTGGACTGATTGGTCCGTCAGGTTCAGGTAAAAGTACCTTATTAAAATGTTTAGGCGCTGTGATTGATCCCACTGAAGGACGTATGACTTTAGGGAGTGAAGTGATTTTTGATCAACACTGGTTGGTAAAAGATTTAAGTGCATTGCGACGTGACAAAATTGGTTTTATGTTCCAAACACCTTATTTGATTCCTTTTTTGAATGTTTTAGATAATGTTGCGCTATTACCTATGCTTGCAGGTGTTCCTAATGACACTGCACGTGCAAGTGCTTTAGAAATTTTGACTGCTTTAGATGTTCAGCATCGTGTTCATGCCATGCCTGGGCAATTATCAGGTGGTGAACAACAACGTGTAGCTATTGCACGCGGCTTGATTAATAAGCCACCTGTCATTTTGGCAGATGAGCCAACGGCACCTTTAGACAGCGTTCGTGCCATGACTGTAATTCGTTTGTTGCACGAAATGGCGGAAAAATTTCAAACAGCAATTATTGTTGTTACACATGACGATAAAATTATTCCGACTTTCCAGCGACTGTATCATATTCGTGAGGGAATAACGTATGAAGAAAAAGGAGAGGGTCGTAGTTTCTAAAAACTTAGAAATTTAAAGTATTTTATCTAGTTGATAGATTTAGATTAATAGCTTAATTTTTTCAATAAGCTGAATAAATTTTCTTTTTATTGCGTTGTTTTAAGTGGTATTCATCTGCTTTGGATAAACGAATAGTTTTCATATTTTTACGATGATATGTAATTAAACCAAATGTCTTGATTCCTCGAATTTGATTTTTAATTCTTGACTGATATATCCACGAACAGCATAGAGTTTTGTTTTTAAGCCTTCTACCAAATGCTCAATCATTTTAATGTCTGCTGTATGTTCATTAGATAAAGCTGTACTGACAATTTTGCCTGACTGACTCATGATGGCACTGTTGCAAATAGGCTGACATGATAAGCTAAATATCTTATTTATTTCGAGATACAGCAGATGAATCCCTTCCACGGTCGGCACTTTCAAGGTGAAATCATTCTTTGGGCTGTTCGTTGGTATTGTAAATATGGCATCAGCTATCGTGAACTTCAAGAAATGCTCGCTGAACGAGGCATAAATGTGGATCACAGTACAATTTATCGTTGGGTTCAGCGTTATGCTCCAGAAATGGAAAAACGGTTACGCTGGTATTGGCGTAATCCTACAGATTTACATTCATGGCATATGGATGAGACTTATATCAAAGTGA
>NZ_VOYM01000137.1:0-3935 GCF_013420285.1 Acinetobacter sp. YH01019 | reverse complement strand
GGATAATCTTTTTCAGATTCAATTAGTAATTGAACCGCTCTTTCTCTAATTTCGGGGGTATAGTTTGGTTTTTTCATCGGAATAGTCTCTCAGAATATTGAGTCTCCGACAAACCCGGTACGGTTCATAATGTTGAATTAAAGAAACTAACAAAAGACTATATAGAAGAAAATTTTAGGTACTCCATTTTAGATATTTTTAAATCTAAAACTGATGATCAAATCATATTAAACAGAGAGAATTGGTGGAAAAAAACTTTGTTAACAAGAAAATTTGGTTATAACGCAAACTAATTCATATAAGTTTTCTTAAATGCAATAAAAAAGCCGATCATCTGATCGGCTTTTTATTCACTGCTAATTACTGCGCCATCAAGGCTTCAATATCTTCAACTGACTTCACCACTGCAGCAGTTAACACACGTGGGCCATTTTTCGTCGCCACCACATCGTCTTCAATACGAATGCCAATACCGCGCCATTTTTCATCTACAGTTTCATCATCCGGTGCAATATAAAGACCCGGTTCAACCGTCACGACCATACCTTCTTCATAGGCACGCCATTCACCGTCTTGCTTGTATGAACCGACATCATGCACATCCATACCCAACCAGTGACCTGTACCATGCATATAAAACTGACGGTAAGCTTCTCTTTCAATGATCTCGTCAATATCGCCTTGCATAATGCCAAGATCAAGCAAACCTTGAACCAAAATACGTACAGCAACATTATGTGGTTCTTTATAAGAGTTACCAATTTGAACTGCATTAATTGCAGCAATTTGTGAATCTAAAACCACATTGTACAAAGCTTTTTGTTCAGGACTGAATTTGCCATTCACAGGGAAAGTACGAGTGATGTCGGACGCATACAACTGATATTCACAAGCCGCATCAATTAAGACTAAATCACCATCTTTAAGTTCTTTGTTGTTTTCAACATAATGTAAAATACAGCCGTTTTCACCGCCGCCAACAATGCTGTTATAAGACGGCACACAGCCATTTTTACCAAAGACATAATTCAATTCAGCTTCTAGAGCGTACTCCATCATGCCCGGTTTAACGGTTTGCATAGCTCGTGTATGTGCTTCTGCTGAAATATCCGATGCAATTTGCATCATTTCAAGTTCGTCTTCAGATTTATGCAGACGCATTTCATCAATAATACGATCGAGTTGAATGACTTGTGCAGGCGCACTCGCACCTTTGCGTGATTCACCGCTCGCTGTTGCAATCCACTTAGCAACCCGTGCATCAAAATCAGCTTGCTGGCCTATTCGATAGAATAATTTATCTTTATTTTGTAATTTTTCTAAAATTTCTTCATCAAGCAAATCAATTGCATAAGCTTCATCGGCTTCATAATCATCTACTGCCCCATCTACACCCGCACGATAACCATTCCAAATTTCCATTTCACGGTCACGTTCACGGCAGAATAAACTGTAGCTATATCCTTCTTCTTCCGTATCAAATGTTTCAATAACAGCAACCGCTTCAGGTTCTGCAAAACCTGTTAAATAAAAGAAACTACTGTCAGCTCGAAATTTATAATCTGCGTCGCGGTTACGCATGGCTTCTTTGCTCGTGGCAATAATTGCAATACTACGTAGTCCCATTTCACCCGCAAGGATGTCACGACGTTCTTGAAAATCCGCTTGAGTTAATTTCTTCATTTAAATACTTCTTATACCTGCTGGCTGATATTGTTTAAATTTTGATTCAATTGAATATGAATCTGTCAATCTATGTGAGGTATGTATAAAACCACCTAATACCTCACACAGATATAAGCAAAATTAATGCCTTAGCTTGGGCGATGTGGTGTAAACATTTCTACCACATTATTCGCCTCAACCGCAGAGGCTTTTTTACTCACCACTTGTAGCAGAGGTGTTTCATCTACAGCTACTTTGGTGCGGCCCATTGACAAACTCACAGGGATTAAACGAACAAATTCGTATAATTCTTGGTAGCTTTCTTCACCTTCTTCATCATTGTCTGAATCTTCAAATTCAACCGCTGCCACATCTTGCAAGTGTTCAATTAACTCTTGTTCATTGGCACGTAAATGACCAGAAGCTAAACCGAAACCTAACACAACACCTGCACACCAGTCCGCTAATGCCTCAACACGCTCTGGTAAAAGGTGTTCATCGTCTGGCAATAAAGGAAGATAGTCTAATTCGTCATCTGAAAGAGAGTGAGCAACGTCTTCCGCTTCTTCAGTTAACAAAGCTAACGCTTCTTCGTTTAATTCTGGCACATCGAGTGTCGCCAATATCTGTTGCCACTCTTCACGGCTTGGTGGTTGTGACACACAAACTATACCTGTGAGTAATCCATGTAACTCACTTGGGCTTGAAATTTCTTCAATTTTAGAAAAATTGTGGGACCAATCTGACCAACCTGAAATATCGTCTTGCATTCGTTTATCCAATCTCTATACTTCGTATATATTACCTTTGTTTGCAATACTGTGCGACTACGTTATGTTAGAAGAATTACAGCGTCTCCAGGCGCATATTAGCGTTTTAAAAACGCGACTTGCGCAATTTGAAAGTGAAAATGATGCTCTGAATGATCAAAAAAATTCATCAGATGAACAGCATCATGCTCAAATTGTGCAAAAGAACGGCATTATCACCTCGAAACAAGAAGAAATTGAAACCCTGAATGAGCAATTGACTGATTCGCGTGCTCAACTTCAACAACTGAATACTGATGCGACCGCATTAGCAGATCGTTATAGCCGCCTTGAAAAAAGCTGCACAGATTTAAAAAATCGTTTTCAGGAAATTTTGGCAGAACGTAACGAGCTACGTATCATCAAAGAAAAGATGCAAAACGAACAGCGTCATGCTCAACAAGAAATTCAAGGTTTGCAGCAAGAACGTGAACGTTTATTGCAAAAAAATGAACACGCGAAAGCAAAAGTTGAAGCCATTATTCAACGTCTAGCCATTTTAGGTACCGCTCAGGATCACCACGCACAGGAAATCCAGCAATTGGCGCATCCGACTGAAACAAATGAGGAAGCATGAGCATGAGTGAACAAATTGCAGTAGATTTAAAAGTACTCGGCCACAGCTTTCGTCTTGCAACCACGTCAGATCAACAAGCGGATTTAGAACGTGCTGCACAGCTACTCAATGACAAGTACGATGAATTTCGCCGTAAGGCACCACGTATGGAGCCGAGCAAGCTCATCATTATGGTCGCGCTTGAGTTGATGCAAGAAGTGCTGTCGATGAATAAGAGCTTGCAGGAATATGCCAATTGCGAACTTTTGTTGCAAAATATTTTAGAACAAGTTGAAGAATTAACTGAATAATCGGTGGTTTAGTGATTATACTTTGCCCGATTGCTTCATTTTAAACGCTTTGTCTGCGTTTGGTGATTTGCCAAAAACACTGAATTCGTTATACTGAGCACATCTCTGAGGTGTTCGCCAGCTAGGTCTAATCCCCTGCCGATACTTAAACTTATGGATGTGTTCTGTATATTCTGAGCGTATGCCCTCCTTGTGTGGGAAACCCAGCGAGTGTACGTCGCGTCCACCTTGAACTCATCGGGTTCAGGGTCACGACATTTGCAGCGGCATCTTCGGAGTGTTTATTTGTTCTTTTATTTAAATAACTATAATCAAAAAATTAAATTGTCTTTTTATCTCTTTTTCTAAGTTTTACCTTTTTCACTTGATATCTGCTCTAGTGCTAATTGTGCTTTATCAAGTTGTCGATCCATTTCGGGTAATGCTTGCCGTAAATATTGTATAAATCCTATTCCTTCTTGTTGGGTCACGGCTTTGTTGCACAAAGATTTGAAATGCAAAGCGCCCCTAATTGAGCCAAATTTAAGGCGTAACTTGGGTAAGTGGTCGACCTAATTCCGTAAATCTGTTAAGAACTGCTACACGTGCATGGAT
>NZ_VOYM01000136.1:0-4095 GCF_013420285.1 Acinetobacter sp. YH01019 | reverse complement strand
TTTGTGCCATTTTTCTTTATACTGTCACTTAGGCAGGCTGGACACTTGATTTCTAGAGTTATTCGCATTTCTCTATTTTATCAAAATCCAACCTGCTTTTTTTCAGCATACTTTTTGAAACACCACCGGAATATCTAATAGTCCATCGGAAGTTGTTGCACGGCCGTCTCGGCCACCAGTTGCCTTTGCTTTTGCGGTATATACAGCTTTTTCTAAAGTCATTATTAAACCCCTGTGATTAACCATCAATTGTCTATCGTGGGGGATTTTGCTTAAACAATAATCAGCTTTTTTGTAATTTATTTAAATATAACGTGTAACTGAGGGCTTAGTATTGGATGAGGACACGATGTTGCATCAGTGGCATAGATTCACGGATTTTCACTTGTTCTACTAAATCAAAAGGTACTGTGATTAAGCCAGCACCTTCGGTTTGGATCATCTCTTGTAACTCACCACGGCTATTTGCAGCACCCGTGTGACCCCAAGTTTGACGTTTTTCACCATGCCAACCTTGTTGTGCCGAACCCAAAACAGCGCATTGACTGTCCATTGCACGTGCTTGTAACAACAATTGCCAATGCATCTCACCTGTGGTGTAGGTGAATGCTGCGGGAGCTGTCAAAATATTTGCACCTTGTGCATGTAACTTGAGAGCCAATTCAGGAAAACGTAGGTCGTAACATACCATTAAGCCAATATTGCCAAATGGTGTTTTTGCAACAACGGTATGAGTTCCAGGTTCAAAAAATTTTGATTCTTGATAACCTCCGACAGCATCACCAACTTGTACATCAAACAGATGAATTTTGTCATAACGAGCTTCAGTACGTTCGGGACTAATGCATAAACTTACTGTTCGAACACGACCATCTGCAATGATAGAGCCATCTGGACGATACGGGCATGGGAGTGTGCCAGCAATAATCCAAAGTTGGTATTGGTGTGCAAGTTGCTCAAGTCTTTGTTGGATAACTTCAAACTGAGCAGCTGTTTCACGTTGTTTACCTGCAGCGAAACAAACAAAATTTTCTGGAAAAACAATTAAACTTGCTCCTTGTGCTTGGCTTTGTTGCATCAATGATTCTATGACCTTGAAATTATCTTCAATGTCATTTTGTGAATTCATTTGTGCAACAGAAAGTAAGGTCATTGGGAGAAAGTCCGTTGTTTTTATTAGAAATTAGACGTTTTGTTGGCGAGTCTGGTCGAGATTTTCCTGCTCTTTTTGCAGTTGTTTGACCAATGGCTCAAACATATTTTGGTTGCTTTCATTTAACTTCATTAAAGTTTTATGCGCATCTAAAACGGTATTCAACATATTGTTATGTGTAATATGTTCTTCCATCAGTTCGCGTGTACAAACCTTTGGATCACCACAATAATTTAAGATAACAAAAACCTGACCCAAGCCCATACTGTTTGCAAGCGTGGTGATGTCGGTGTTTGTGGATAACATTACCGCTTGGATGTGGTGGATTTGTTTCAGCTTTAAACCAAGTTTTGCCAAAATACCAAGCACAGTGCTATCGATGAATGTAGTTTGGGTTAAATCTACAATTGCACCGACTACATTTTGTTGCTGTTCAATTTTGTTGAGTAGCTTGTCTAGACTAATACAAGATTGGGCACGCACTTCGCCAATAAGCTTAAAAATATGCGTTCCGTTCAAGCTTGCATATTCAACATGACCTGTTGACATATAAATGCCATTTGCAGAAAAGGATAGTAAATTATCCCATAGGGCTACAGCTTACTCAAGTAGCCTAACGACTTAAGCATAAGGACTTATCATTAAGTATTTGATTTTTGGATTAATTGATTCGTCGTATACTGAGGATTGCAATATCGTCAGCGACGTGGTCAGGTGCTTGAAATGATTGATTTTGCAAGTGATACACCAATTGACCGAGCTGTTCATTCAAGCCACCATCGAAAGGTTCAAGTGCGCCATCTGAGCAGATGACGAAGCGCGTATAGCGATTAAGCTGGCACTCAAACTCTTCAACTTCTAAGTCTTCCGTCAAACCGAGTGGGAAACTACTGGTATTTAAAATACGGGCAGGTAGACCTGGTTCAAATAAGATAGCAGGAGGATAATGACCAGCACTTGACCACTTTAAAACGTGGGTTTCAAGGTTTAATGTACCTGCAATCATGGTGATGTGCTTTTCAATATTTTCCTGAACAAGCATGCCGTTAAGTTTTTTAATTAACTCGCGCGGGGTTTTAGAACGTCCATGAAATGCAGCCATCCAAGAGGTGAGTAAGCTACTCGTAACCCCGTGACCTGAAACGTCAGCTAAATAAAAAATAATTTCTTTATCATTTAACTTCCAATAATCATACCAATCACCAGACAGATAGGCAGATGGCTGAAAGAAAGTTTCAATTTTATAATTTTTGAGTTCAATGGGATTTGGGAGCAATCTTTTTTGTAATTCAGCAGCAGAGGGTAGATCACGGCTGTCTTGATTACGCTTATATTGCGCGTCAATTTGGCTAAGAGCATCTTGTAGATTAGTTGGAATATGATCCCAAACCCAGCCAGCAAGCGCGCCTTGTTGCCATGCTTGAGCAAGAGCAGCACCTTCATGTTCGAAGGCCAGTACTATTGTGGGAATTGTCCATTTATAATGCAGGTAATCGGCGACATCTGCAATTGCAATGATGGTTGGGTCATATAAATCTAGATCTTCAATGTGAATCATTTGCACGCTAGGAAGCGCATCAAGTACCTGATCTAAATATGGAATATCACGAGTAGGCTGAATGAAATACATAAAGAATAAGAACGATCCAACGACATACAATAAGATGTACTATAACAAGCAAATGCTAGCTGGAGGAAAAAACCCACCAGCCAATTGAAAAAAAATATTTATTCTGTCACATCATTATCTTCATTAATGACATCATCTGGATTCTGTTGAGTCGTCTCATCTGTATTGTCTATAGATGTATCTTCATCATCAAAATTGTCATCTTCATCGCCAATAAATAAATTTTCCTCAGCAATACCTTTCTTTTCAGCAATCGAATAGCTCAATCGTTGTAGATAAATATCGCGAATTTGTGAGTATTTATCTCCCTGTATTGCACTATCAATATCTAAAAGTTGTGAGCGCGCATCAACACCACGTAAAGTCTGTTCTGTCCAATAAGCGCCATCATGTCCATCAAGCATATATTTTTGTGGACGGCCTTGACTGTCTACAGCTAGACCAACTGTTTGACGAATAGTGCTTGGGCCAAAAATTGGTAAAACAATATATGGGCCTGATGGGATTCCGTAATATCCTAAGGTCGCACCGAAATTTTCATCTTCAGTAGTCAAACCTAAACGACTTGCGGGGTCAGCAAAGCCAAGTGTTGTTAGTGTGTTTACAGTAAAGCGTCCAAGTGATTGTGCTGCACGAACAGGGCGCCCTTGAATGAGCTGGTTAAAGGCATTCCAAGGTTCTCCTAAATTTTTACGAAATAAGCGATAAGAATCACGCACATCCTTTGGTGTCTTTTCAACATATTGCACAGCTAAGGGGCGAGCAATATGAATATCTAAGTAATCGTTCATTGCATAAACTTGACGATTCAATGGCTGAAACGGATCTTTGTCATCCTCTGATTGTGCGGCATTGGCATTTACAGTTAGTTTTTTTATGGCAGCAGCAGTACGTGAATCATGTGGAACAGTATTCGTTGTATTTGTATCTGTCGTCGATGTTTCCACATCTTGGGCATTAAGGTGTGTAGAACATGCAATTAAAAACATACCTACATATAGATAAGAAGATTGATGCATAAAAAATCCTGGGAGTTTTTATATTAAAACGGCGATTAGACGCGATGATAAATAAAAAACATCCTCTGTAGTCTTAGAATTGCGACTATTAAAGCAAATTTGAACAAAAAATGAATAAAAAAATGCAAAATGACTAAAAAATAGACGTATAAAAATAATAATTCAAAAAAGGTGTTGCGTTGGGTAAGAAATGCTGTAGAATGCACATCCATCGGCGGTGATGAAGATTAAAACTTCTGATAAAACAGTGACTTAGTTAAGATTGATTAAGTTGGGTTTTAGAAAGAAAGTTT
>NZ_VOYM01000135.1:0-4129 GCF_013420285.1 Acinetobacter sp. YH01019 | reverse complement strand
GAATAATTCAAGTGAATTTGTTTGAAAGAAGAACTTTAAAAGCTTTATTTTCACCCGATAAAATACCCATAAAACAAGAGGAAGCTCAAATGAGCTTCCTCTTGTGAAAAATTGTGGGACAGCAATGGCGAAAGCCTCTTTTTTTTATCTGAAGCGTTTGCACTACCATTGATAGACGTTGGCTTGATGAATCTCAAGGAAATTCGCAGGTTGAGCCAAATCAGTGAAGCCAAATTGACGATATAAACCATGTGCATCTGCCGTTGCAAGCAGCATGCGTCTCAAATTTGCAGAGCCACATTTTTCAAATAGAGTACTCACAATCAATTTTGAATAACCTTGGCCTCGATGCTTATCTGCTACATAAATATCTGCTAAATAGGCAAATGTTGCATAATCCGTTATGGCACGACCAAAACCAATGAGTTCATCATCGAGAAGTAAAGCCACAGCCAAGGAATTTTCAATCGCTTTTTTCACCACATGTTTAGGAATATCTTTTGACCAATAGGTATCACTTAAAAAGCGGTGCACTGTATCTAAATCTATTTCATTTTTGTCATCGGTAATTTTTAAATTATTTAGCAGAGGATGGATGTCCATGGCAATACACACTTGAGCTTTTGATCTATGGTTATATTTTTAAAGCAGATCTCCATTCGCTGTAAATGTTTATTTTGATGGATTTAGACCTGATGCGGATTCAGCTCTATTGCGATGTATGCTGAATTGCGTTTTATCAAACAAAAATAGCAGTGAGTTTGCTAAAATGGCGGCTGATTTAACACTGCCTCCATACCTATGACTGAACTGCTCCAAGATGATGAATATGACCGCCGTTTTGCTGGCGTAGCCAAAATATATAGTGATGAAAGTTTTCATCATTATGAAAAAAGTCATGTCATGGTGATTGGGATCGGTGGTGTAGGCTCATGGGCGGTTGAAGCTTTGGCACGTACAGGTATTGGTGAACTGACCTTGGTCGATATGGATGTGGTCGCAGCATCAAATATTAACCGTCAATTACCCGCTATGAGTTCAACCCTAGGGCATGAAAAAATTGAAGTAATGGCTGAACGCTGTCGTTCGATTAACCCACGGATAAAACTCAATTTAATTGATGATTACTTAACACCTGAAAATGTGAAAGAAATATTAGCCGGCAATCCCGATTTAATTTTAGATTGTATTGATGACGTGAAAGCGAAATTCGCCCTCATGTTACATTGTCGTTTTAATAAAATTCCGTTGATTGTCTCGGGTGGTGCAGGCGGTAAACTCGATCCATTAAAAATTCGTGTGGCGGATTTATCTAAAACTGAGCAAGACCCGATGTTAGCAAAGTTGCGTACACAGTTACGTGGTAAAGGCATTTGTAAAAAGCCCAAAGAAAAATTTGGCATTACCTGTGTATATTCAATTGATAATCCATTTTCTAGTGCTGATGTATGTCCAAGTGCAGGACTGCGCTGTGGTGGTTATGGCTCGGCAGTTGTGGTCACATCGAGCTTTGCAATGGTTGCTGTGGCAGAGGTTTTGAAAAAATTAGACGTAAAACGTGTAAAAGCATGACTGCTATCGCATTTTGAAAAAAATTAAAGCACCGAAAGCGGTGCTTTTTTGTATATAGAATTAAAATCAGACACAATGTTGGAATAATTAAAAAATATTATTTTTGGGGCAAGTATGTGGTTTTTACTGATACTAATTTTGGGGATATTGACATTGGCGTTTTGGATGTGGAAAAGACCAGATCCAGTAAAACGTGATCAAGCCAAAGCAGTTGGGCATGATTTGTGGCTAGAACAATTGGATGCGCAGCTGAAGTTTGCTGAGCGTTTAACCACAGATGTACAGCCTGATTATCTGCGTGCCTATGAGTTGTATCAAAACATGGCCAAGCAACATGAAATACCACAAGCCTATGTGGCCATGGGATTGATGCAATTAAAAGGCTTAGGTCGGGAAGCGAGTGTTGAGCATGCAACCAGCCTGTTAGAAAAAGCTTTCCAATTAGGCAGTGATGAAGCTGCTTATTATTTAGGTCAAATGGCGGAAGCAAAATTTGGTGCAAATGCTGACGCTGAAAAGGCAGTATATTGGTATCGACATGCGGTGGCGCGTGGTCATCTCGAGGCGCAATATCGTTTGGCAGAATTAAATCCAGACGATCAAACCCAAACAGAGCAACAACAATTTAAATTATTAGAAAAAAATGCAGCACAAGGACATGCCAATTCACAGTATCAATTGGCTCAGTACTATCTGAATTTGACAGAACCCAATTTGAGTTTGGGTTTAGGTTATCTATTTGAGGCCGCTGCGCAAGATCATTTAGCTGCCAATCAATTGCTAAAACAAATCTACGAATCGGATCAATATTTTCCAAGTAATCAAGAAAAAGCACTGCACTATCTTAAGCGCTGCTTATTGTTGGGAGATAAGCAGGATTTGTATGAATATTACCAAGCCGTATTGATGGGGAAAATTGATATTGATCAGCGTCAGCGGGTGTATCATGATTTATTAAATCAAGCACGTGAGCAAAAAATTGCAGCAGCGAACCGAGTTTTGGGTCTTGCCCATTTTCATGGATGGCATTTAGAAAAACAGGAAAAATTGGGGTTTAGTTTTTTATCTGAAGCTGCGCGGCAAAAAGATGCGATGGCGATTACTGTAATTGCAGCTTTGTATTTTGAAAAATATTTAGTCAGTAATGACCCTGAAAAAGCATTTGAATTATATAAAATGGCATATCAACTACAGCCTAATTTTTTTAATCAAATGGGGCTTGCAATGTGTTATTTGCAAGGTATTGGCCATGCGCAACATATGTCGCAAGCGCAAAAATTAATGGGGCAAGCTGCAGAGGAATATTTGAATACGCCGATGCAGTGTGTCGCAGATCAAAACTATGTGATTGGTCGTTTGTACAGTACAGCAGAATATCCTTTGCCAAACCGTGACAAGGCTTTGAGTTATTTAAATAAATCTGTTGAACAGGGCTCAGCGCATGCTGCATGGTATTTATATCGCTTATACACTGAAAATACTTTAAATGAGATTACAGCTGATGCAGGGTTGGCCTTAGCTGCAGTATCTAAGGCTGCAAAATTAGGACATGCTCAAGCATTAACGACGTTAGCGCAAAAAAGTTTAGACGCAAAGCAGATACCACAGGATTTATCGATGGCATTAAAATGTCTCAATATTGCAGTGGAAAAAAATAATGCAGATGCGATGACTCAATTGGGACAACTGTATGAGCATGGTTTAGGTGTGAAGAAAGATATAAATAAAGCGCTGGCTTATTATCTACAAGCCGCTGAACAAATGAATGCCGATGCATTAAGCCATTTAGGCCGATTGTATATACATGGTGAGGGGGTAGAGCGTGACCTTAATATTGCAAAGCAATATTTACAAAAAGCTGCTGTGCAAGGACATGTGCATGCCATAGATCAACTTGAAAATATCCATGCATTTTTAGGCGATAATTAATATTCATCAGTATCATAATTAATTAACCAATGCTTAGGCATTGGTTTTTTATGTATCTATATTTGATCTAAACTTTGAGACTTGTTTCTCAAAAATAACGATATTTAGCTGAAAAAAGGCTTGTGTGTTTACATAAAGCCAAACAAAGGCTTCGTTTGAAATCTAGGCATATATCGGTTTTTTTGATTAAATGTGCTGCATATTTTATATAAAATTGATTTTCGATAATAACTATGCTTAGCAATATTTATTCAGCGCTTGAGAAGTTGGGTATTAACCCACAAAGACGCGCCTTACATATCCAATTTTCGAATACTAATTTAAATCAGCAGGTCTTTTTACAACGCATTGATGGAGAACATACCTTAAGCGAGGGTTTAAATGTTCAACTGATCTGTCTATCGACTTCTGCCACCTTAGAACGGCTTTGTTGCACAAAGATTTGAAATGCAAAGTGCCCCTAATTGAGCCAAATTTAAGGCGTAACTTGGGTAAGTGGTTGACCTAATTCCGTAAATCTGTTAAGAACTGCTACACGTGCATGGATCTCATTCACTTGGCTATCAAAACTCCTTGCACTGAGTTTATCTCCTAATAATTTGATGCAATGCATCTTAGTTTCAACCAA
>NZ_VOYM01000134.1:0-4423 GCF_013420285.1 Acinetobacter sp. YH01019 | reverse complement strand
CACTAAAAACTGCTCGAGGTACACCAACCAAGCGCTGGAATTCAGAATCTGAAAAACGATTTAATTTCTGATATTTCATGAAATCTATATTGAGGCAGTTTTTACTTTCGCAAGAGGTCTAATATACCATATTTACTTTGATAGCCTTGGCAATCATTTGTGTTATTGTGTCATATGTTTTTGAAAAATATTAGTTAATACTTAATAATTCAGCGTTTTTAATCCTGGGCGAATTCAAACATGAGGTGCGACAGTTTGAAAAGTCTTATGATAATCAAAAATATAAACTTTTTGCTTCAGATGGTAGTGAGTTAATCGGCTATACGGATGAACAAGGTAAAACAGAGCACCTTTGGACTCATGAAAAACTCCCTATTAATTTGGAGATCCTTGATGATGAGGAAGAGCCTGAATTCGATACTTATCATATAACCGATGTGTAAAAAGGATAATAATAATGGCACGTGATAAAACATCTTCAGGTACTTCGAGTGATAATAAATCGGGAAGCTCAACAACCAAACCAACCAGTGAAGGTACGCCTATAAAATTAGAGGTAGGCGGCAATAGATCATATTTGTGTGCTCATATTTGCGCTGCGAGTAAAAAGCCTCGGACTGGTAATAAAGGGCAAAACCTATACCAACGCACGGTAACTATCGCAATCCAAGCTGAAGCAGAGCTTAATCATGGTGTTTGGTCGTATTTAGCTGAAGTTGGTTATAACATGCGCACTGTTCCACCAAGCGCTCTGATGAGCGACAGGGAGGGAAGGAGACATCAGCCATCGAGTTTCCCTTTAGGTGCGGCTAAGCGTGAAATTGAAAATATGGGTAAAGGTGCTTTCCGTATTCCTGATGTCACTATTTTAAAAGTTACGGCCGCTGAAATTATTCAAATGCGTAAGGCAGGTGTAATTGATTGGAAGCGCTTTGAGCCTATAGATGCCAATATTGAAAACTTGGTTGAGATTAAGTTTGGCAATGACACTTGGGGGAATAAGCAATTCGAAGATTACAATACGATTTGCCCTACCAAGGTACGTGAAATTGCCGATAAGGATTGTAGTTGCTCTACTCGCAAACCGCCTAAAGGTGGGACTGCACCTGTGACTTATCCTGCTATAAAGTGCTAGATACGGATGCAACGCGCAAATGGATTCGTCGTTTAGATGCACCAGGTATATTCCCAGATCAAGGTTATTACAAAGAAGTGCCTCCAAAGGATAAAGCTGTGTATTTGGAGACAGGGAAAGCCTGCAAGGTTGCTGGTGTATATCGTTACGACGATGAATTGGATATCGATGGAAAGCCGGTGCATGCAGGCCATGTAAACCGAACTGACTACGAAGAAAACTACACCAGTGATTATAGACAGCATGTAGTCCTATTGGTAGGTGATATAGCGCCTAGATTCTTGGCATTCTTTGATCACGCTGAACTTAAAGAAGCCAAAACGGTTAAATGGCACTTGGTCAGTGAAATTATTAAAGTTGAATAGTTGATAGATTTAATGGCCTGGTGATACATCAATGCAGGCTGATAAAGGGCTTTGCTATCGTATATACGATGCTTGTTGATTAAATTGGCAACAATAATGGCGCGAGAAATCTGTCAATTTAGCGCAAGAAAATGAGCTAAAACCGCAACTTTAAGCAATTTTGTTTAGTACAATAAAGTGTACATAACAAATGAAATATATGTGTATTGTACCAAATACTGTACTAAATGATGTGTAGTAAAAATTGCGCATTAAAGAGGATTCTATTCTATGCGCCGTGAATTTTTATGCGGATTCTAGTGAGAAGGGTCATCAAGATCAATTTTAACCTTATCGATAATTTCAGCTGCTTCTTCGCTAAAGTCGTCAGATGATTCAAGCCATTCACATTCAGTGCATTTAATACCTTGGCGTTCCGTTCGTTCGGGTTCTGATTTGCTTATACGAGTTTTAATTTCACCAGTCTTGGGGTGGATTTTTCTTGAATACTCGGTCGCCATCTCAAACCAAATGGCTAGTTGCCCCTGACATTTAGGGCAAACTAATTTTTCAGCTACTTCCATCTCTTATGAACCTTTTTTTGTTTATGGGAGTGACCTATTGGTTGAGGTCACGTAGTTTTAACAGCTGAGTACGAAGGTGGGTTGCATCTGCCATAAGAAAATTCAGGCAAGATTGATGACCACCTTTTGATAAGACGTTGGGTAGGTTGTGACTCGCATCTGCAATGTTTGAAATTAAATCTAATTTTTGCTTATCGGTAAGCGTTCTGAAGGCTGGACCAGCTAGATGACGGATCGTGACAAAGCTTTCACCAAGTAAGCGCAACACTTCAATATCTTCGCTATGCAGCTCAATTATTTCCTTGTCTGCAGGTGTACTATTTTGGGTGTCGTTATGATTTGAATCGTGCGGTTTCATGCAAGTACATCAATGCGATATTTATGATTTAAAATAATACTTATTAGTCTAAAATACAAACTTCGTTTAGTACACAAAATGGTACTAATGTGCTAAAATAAGCTCGTTAGGTACAAAAAATGGTATTAAACAATGGGATTTAGATCTACAAGTTCAAGCCATGCAAAAGCATTAGAAATTGGTGAGCGTATCAAACAGGCTCGGCTTAATAAAGATTTAACTCAAGTTGAGATATCTGAGATATCCGGCTTAGAGAGACGCGCAATTATTAATGCTGAGAAAGGGAAAGTCACACTGGAAAATCTGATCGCATATTTGGATGCTCTAAACATGAGGGACCAGATAGATCTGTTTTTACCGCCCCAACCAATATCGCCAATTCAACTCCATAAGTTGCAAGGTAAAGAGCGTAAAAAGGCTTCGGGTGAACATAAGGCTAACTCGAACAACAAGAAAATATTAACTGCGAATAAGGATGATTTAGGATGGTGAGAGATACAGTAAGCGTTGAATATCTTGGTATGGATGTTGGGGTTATGGCGTATACAGAGGGACAGCCAAGTGCCTTTGAATACTCTAAATCATTTCTTGACAGTGGTATCGAGCTTTCTCCGTTGTATATGCCTTTAGGAGAGGGTGTTTATACATTCCCAACATTAAACCTTGAAACATTCAAGGGTTTGGCAGGTTTGTTTGCTGACTCACTACCTGATGATTTTGGTAATCGAATTTTAAATGCGTGGACAGCACGTAACGGTCGATCTCCTGACTCTATCACTCCATTAGAACGCCTGAAATATACAGGTAAGCGCGGCATGGGTGCATTAGAGTATCACCCTATGAAATCAATGAATGGTTTTAATGCGTCTCAGCAAGTTGAAATTATTGAGTTGATTAAAATCGCCCAAGATGTATTAGACACTCGTTCATCTTTAGAGGTTGATCTTAATAATAATGGTGCAGAAGACAAGGATGCCATGCTTGCGCTTCTATCTGTGGGTACAAGTGCAGGTGGCGCACGCCCTAAAGCAGTACTTGCATTTAATGAGGATTACAGCCAAGTCCGTTCAGGTCAAACAGATGTTCCAGATGGCTTTACGCACTACTTGATGAAGTTTGATGGTGTGAGTGAGCATAACGTCAATAAAGAAACTTTTGGTGATCCAATGGGCTACGGCGCAATGGAGTATGTTTATCATCAAATGGCCTTAAAATGCGGTATTGAAATGATGCCTTGTAAGTTGCTGCAAGAGGGTGATCGTCAACATTTCATCACGCAGCGTTTTGATCGCGTTGGGAATGAGAAGATTCACATTCAATCCTTGAATGGCCTGGCGCATGTGGATTATAAAAAACCGGGTTCTTTCTCTTACGAAGAAATATTTAACGTGAACCGTCATTTGCGTTTGACTGCAGCCGAGGCAGAACAGTTGTTTAGACGTATGGTATTCAATGTGGTATCTCGTAACCACGATGACCACTCAAAGAACTTTGGCTACATGCTTGTAGATAATCAATGGAAACTGGCACCAGCTTATGACTTGGCATATAGCTATAAGCCGAACTCTTTTTGGGTAGATCAACACTGGATGACTCTTAACGGAAAGCGTGACAATTTTGAAATGGCTGATTTCCTGTCATTCGAGAAGCTAAGTCCAATCTTTAATGAACAGCGTATTCGCCAGATTTTGGAAGAGGTTATCGAGGCGGTTTCAAGTTGGACTTCACTCGCCGTGCAATCAAATGTACCTAAGGTTCTGATTGAGCGCGTTGAGCAAAACCTGCGCTTGAAATTCTAAATTGTCTTTATTACCAACTGAGCTACCTTCGGGTGGCTTTTTTTTGCATATATTTTAACGTGGGCCTAGATCGATAGTAAGCGTCCGCTGAACCCCATGCCTATTTTTTAATTTGAGTTGGATTTCCAGCGATGTGGTAGTAATTCTTCTATTTGGGTCGCTTTATGCGTCGGCAGCCTTTTCAGCACATCACTGAGATAGGC
>NZ_VOYM01000133.1:0-4780 GCF_013420285.1 Acinetobacter sp. YH01019 | reverse complement strand
TCTTGAGCTGGTAGCGCACGTTGCCGCCTCGTGTTAACGACAGCCGCTTCTCGGATACCGCCGGGCGGCTGATGTACCGGCACAGCCGTTCGAGCTTCTTGCGTTCATCGGCCCTGGCCGCCACGCCTGTGGGCGGACAAAATAGTTGGGAACTGGGAGGGGTGGAAATGGAGTTTTTAAGGATTATTTAGGGAAGAGTGACAAAATAGATGGGAACTGGGTGTAGCGTCGTAAGCTAATACGAAAATTAAAAATGACAAAATAGTTTGGAACTAGATTTCACTTATCTGGTTAACTAATCTAGCTAACCTGCCGCTCAGCTTAGTACGATCCTATATCCAACTGATCATAATCCTTTCATCAGTATCCCAAATTAAATCCCCCTCCTAGACTGCCTCACCAACACTTTACAGTGATCCCGTATTTCCGGACAGGTGATTGATTTTTTTCGCTTGTACAGGTGTTAAGCCACAGTTATCTTGATGTGGACATTATGCATTGTAATAGCCCATTAACATGCGCTAAGAGCATAAATTAATATACAGTAACAAGCATTACGAGGTGCTAATGTTTGGAAAGCAGCCTCTTCCAACTACAATAATAAGTTAACTATCCTCCACCCACAAATAATTACAAATGACCCCTTTCCGCTATAACTCCGATCTCACCAGCGGCTCGCTACAAACCCGAGAGTGTCGCATTATTACTGGCTTGTTACTCCAAGAGCTTGATGAAGCTGCCTGGGATAAAGCCATGTATAAGGAAAATGTGCTTCAGAAACGCACGCAATCTACGGTAAGACGTATTTCTTCAGCGCTTAGAAAACGCCTAGAACACCTAAGCTCTGACTTTTGGGCTTTTGCGTTTTTATGTTAGGCATTGTCTGGCAACTGGAGGAAGTGTAATGACCATGAATGGTCACTGTGATTGACAGTATCTTGCTTAAACTTATCTGAACAATGGTAGAACTGGCTCATATTTATCCCCTCTATGATTGTTTATCTTTTTCACCATAAAAAGTATCAGGGGCTACTCAGGGCTACATAAAGATATTTATCTACTTTTACTGATTGATAAGTAGCATCAGTCCATCCGCAGGACTGGTGGTGCCGGCAAAATGCTGACCCAACACATGCGTATAGATTTGCGTGGTCTTAACATCGTTATGCCCTAAGAGTTCTTGCACAGTGCGAATATCACGCCCCGCTTGTAATAGATGCGTAGCAAACGAGTGACGAAATGTATGACAAGTGACACGCTTGCTAACGATGCCTGCTTTTTGTACGGCTGCCTTCAATGCCTTTCGCGCAACGGAGTCATGCAGATGATGGCGGCATAATTTGCCGTTATACGGGTGGTTGCAGAGCGTGCTGGAGGGAAAGACAAACATCCACGCCGCTTGTCGATAAGCAGAAGGGTATTTGTGATCTAAAGCAAAAGGCAGCGATGGCCCTACGCCTTGTAAGTTGTCGTCTTGCTGAATAAGCCGCGCTTGCTCAATGAGTTATTTTATTGCTGGGATTAGGCGCGTGGGCAGTAGGCTGTTTCTGCTTTTCCCACCCTTACCGTCATGCACAGTGATGCAGCCATTATCAAAATCAAAATCTTTAACCCGCAAACGCAAGCATTCATTAATGCGCAAACCTGCACCATACAGCAGCGTAAAAATAACTTGGTTGCGAGTATCCATAACCTGCAAAATGCGTTGCACTTCATTTGCAGAGATAACAGAGGGTAGCCGTCTAGGCTTGCTTGCAGGGATATAATCAATATCGCCCAACGGCTGTTGTAAAAACCTGTTGTACAAAAAAGCTAGGGCATTTAAAGCGATTTTCTGCGTGTTTATGGCTACATGTCTGCTGTTTGCTAAGCTGGATAAAAACAGCCTGACCTCTTCACTGCCCATGGTCTGAGGATGACGTTTTTTGTGAAACAGAATAAAACGCTTAATCCAGTGCAGGTAAGTTTTTTCAGTTTTCAGCGCATAACCTTTTTGTCGCATATCCGTGCGTATAGAATTTAAAAATGGACTGTTAGACATAAAACGCTCCTTGTCTTGCAACTGTCTGCCTATACAGCCTATTCTAGCTGGGATTTAAAAAAGTGCCTGTTTTTTACGCCTAGAGATGCTTGTTTACCGGTAGAGTTTTAATTTAATGCTAAATAAATTAAAATGTTATGAGTTCTTTGGGTGAGATAATGTGCATCGTGCAAGCAGGATAGACGGCATGCACGATTTGTAATAACAGAGTGTCTTGTATTTTTAAAGAAAGTCTATTTAATACAAGTGATTATATTAATTAACGGTAAGCATCAGCGGGTGACAAAACGAGCATGCTTACTAATAAAATGTTAACCTCTGAGGAAGAATTGTGAAACTATCACTAATGGTAGCTATATCGAAGAATGGAGTTATCGGGAATGGCCCTGATATTCCATGGAGTGCCAAAGGTGAACAGCTCCTGTTTAAAGCTATTACCTATAACCAATGGCTGTTGGTTGGACGCAAGACTTTTGAATCAATGGGAGCATTACCCAACCGAAAGTATGCGGTCGTAACACGTTCAAGTTTTACATCTGACAATGAGAACGTATTGATCTTTCCATCAATTAAAGATGCTTTAACCAACCTAAAGAAAATAACGGATCATGTCATTGTTTCAGGTGGTGGGGAGATATACAAAAGCCTGATCGATCAAGTAGATACACTACATATATCTACAATAGACATCGAGCCGGAAGGTGATGTTTACTTTCCTGAAATCCCCAGCAATTTTAGGCCAGTTTTTACCCAAGACTTCGCCTCTAACATAAATTATAGTTACCAAATCTGGCAAAAGGGTTAACAAGTGGCAGCAACGGATTCGCAAACCTGTCACGCCTTTTGTACCAAAAGCCGCGCCAGGTTTGCGATCCGCTGTGCCAGGCGTTAGGCGTCATATGAAGATTTCGGTGATCCCTGAGCAGGTGGCGGAAACATTGGATGCTGAGAACCATTTCATTGTTCGTGAAGTGTTCGATGTGCACCTATCCGACCAAGGCTTTGAACTATCTACCAGAAGTGTGAGCCCCTACCGGAAGGATTACATCTCGGATGATGACTCTGATGAAGACTCTGCTTGCTATGGCGCATTCATCGACCAAGAGCTTGTCGGGAAGATTGAACTCAACTCAACATGGAACGATCTAGCCTCTATCGAACACATTGTTGTGTCGCACACGCACCGAGGCAAAGGAGTCGCGCACAGTCTCATCGAATTTGCGAAAAAGTGGGCACTAAGCAGACAGCTCCTTGGCATACGATTAGAGACACAAACGAACAATGTACCTGCCTGCAATTTGTACGCAAAATGTGGCTTTACTCTCGGCGGCATTGACCTGTTCACGTATAAAACTAGACCTCAAGTCTCGAACGAAACAGCGATGTACTGGTACTGGTTCTCGGGAGCACAGGATGACGCCTAACAATTCATTCAAGCCGACACCGCTTCGCGGCGCGGCTTAATTCAGGAGTTAAACATCATGAGGGAAGCGGTGATCGCCGAAGTATCGACTCAACTATCAGAGGTAGTTGGCGTCATCGAGCGCCATCTCGAACCGACGTTGCTGGCCGTACATTTGTACGGCTCCGCAGTGGATGGCGGCCTGAAGCCACACAGTGATATTGATTTGCTGGTTACGGTGACCGTAAGGCTTGATGAAACAACGCGGCGAGCTTTGATCAACGACCTTTTGGAAACTTCGGCTTCCCCTGGAGAGAGCGAGATTCTCCGCGCTGTAGAAGTCACCATTGTTGTGCACGACGACATCATTCCGTGGCGTTATCCAGCTAAGCGCGAACTGCAATTTGGAGAATGGCAGCGCAATGACATTCTTGCAGGTATCTTCGAGCCAGCCACGATCGACATTGATCTGGCTATCTTGCTGACAAAAGCAAGAGAACATAGCGTTGCCTTGGTAGGTCCAGCGGCGGAGGAACTCTTTGATCCGGTTCCTGAACAGGATCTATTTGAGGCGCTAAATGAAACCTTAACGCTATGGAACTCGCCGCCCGACTGGGCTGGCGATGAGCGAAATGTAGTGCTTACGTTGTCCCGCATTTGGTACAGCGCAGTAACCGGCAAAATCGCGCCGAAGGATGTCGCTGCCGACTGGGCAATGGAGCGCCTGCCGGCCCAGTATCAGCCCGTCATACTTGAAGCTAGGCAGGCTTATCTTGGACAAGAAGATCGCTTGGCCTCGCGCGCAGATCAGTTGGAAGAATTTGTTCACTACGTGAAAGGCGAGATCACCAAGGTAGTCGGCAAATAATGTCTAACAATTCGTTCAAGCCGACGCCGCTTCGCGGCGCGGCTTAACTCAAGCGTTAGAGAGCTGGGGAAGACTATGCGCGATCTGTTGAAGGTGGTTCTAAGCCTCGTACTTGCGATGGCATCGGGGCAGGCACTTGCTGACCTGCCAATTGTTTTAGTGGATGAAGCTCGTCTTCCCTATGACTACTCCCCATCCAACTACGACATTTCTCCAAGCAACTACGACAACTCCATAAGCAATTACGACAATAGTCCATCAAATTACGACAACTCTGAGAGCAACGGCACTGTTGCAAAGTTAGCGATGAGGCAGCCTTTTGTCTTATTCAAAGGCCTTACGTTTCAAAAACTCTGCTTACCAGGCGCATTTCGCCCAGGGGATCACCATAATAAAATGCTGAGGCCTGGCCTTTGCGTAGTGCACGCATCACCTCAATACCTTTGATGGTGGCGTAAGCCGTCTTCAT
>NZ_VOYM01000013.1:0-60146 GCF_013420285.1 Acinetobacter sp. YH01019 | reverse complement strand
AGGCTTTAGGAGAAGCTGCAACTTCTCCAAAAAGCTTGAAAATCATTTCAAAGCCTTTGATTTAGTGTTCTTTTATATCAATAATGGATTCGTTTAATGCCAGCATACTTTTTGAAACACCACCAAATGAAAAGATACTTCGCTCATACCATTTGTGCAGGCATCGGCATAAGTGCACTTACTTATGCAGCCATGACACCTAATTTAAATTTACTTATAGTGGTGTTTGCATGTGCTACGATTTTATTGAATTATCGTCTATTGATTCCCAGTCATTTTACAGCTCAACGCCCATTAAAGCGGGCTAAAGCCAAATCACATTAATATCTACTTATTTCATCCCAAAAATTAGCTTTAAACCTAGCACCGTCATGACCGCCCCAGCCGCCCGATCAAAACCAGCTTTAAACTTCAAATACACCTTACGTGGTTTTTCTGCCGACAACGCCACAGCAACCAAAGAGCACCACCCTGCATCAATAAAGAAGCAAAGAATCGGCAGTACAAAATAAAAATAAGTTGGAATTTCTTTTGGAAGTAATGCTGTAAAAATACTGGCAAGAACAATCGCAATTTTAGGATTAGATAATTGCGTAATGAGACCTGTGGTAAACGCACGACGCAATGACATTTGCGAACTACTGGAATCGCCTGCTTCAATAGGCTCTTTGGCATGTTTTATAATTTTAAATGCCATCCAAAGTAAATAAATACCACCACAGATTTTCAAAGCTAGATATGCAGATGGCACAGCCAATAAAAATGCTTGTAAACCCAAAACCGCAAGTAAACCAAAAATTGCCGCACCTGTTCCAGTGCCTAGCGCAGTAAACAAGCCATGTTTTCGTGAAATCGCAATTGAATTTTTCGCCACATATATTGACGTAGGCCCAGGGCTCATTGCACCTAACATCAACGCAGCCGCAATTGAGCCCAATATCCAAAATGATTCCACAGTGACACCGCTTACATATAATTTCGAGGCAATTTTACCGAGAGAAACTCTGAATTTCTCCCTATAATTTGCAAGGAATCATTCAATTGACCAAATTTTTCACTAAAAAAGTATTGAATGACCGATGAAACCCAAGCATGATCAATGAAAGTACAGATAATAAAAGACTGAAGATGAAATTAGCTGAAGCCTTACTCTTACGTAGTGATCTACAAACCAAGCTTGCCTCACTACAACAACGCATCAATAACAACGTGCTTATACAAGAAGGAGATGTGCCGAGTGAAGATCCAAATGCATTAATTCAGGAAGCATTTGCAGTCAATACTGAGTTGCATCGTCTGATTGAAAAAATTCATGCCACCAATGCACAGGCAAAAACCAGTACAGGTCGTTCGATGCTTACTGTACTAAATGAACGGGATTTATTGACCCAACAACATCGGATATTGCAGCAAGCCATCGACAGCTCTCGTCGTGAAAATGGTCGTTATAGCTCAAGTGAAATTCGTTGGTTAAAAACCATTGCTGTGGCTGACTTACAAAAGCAAGCGGATGGTCTGAGCCAACAATTACGACAAAATAATTTAGAAATTCAGGCCTCTAATTGGCAAATTGACCTGATTTAAAGATTTGAACTTCGGTTCATACCAGTTCGGACATACTGGGCGAGTACAGAGCCTTTTTTTATGTTTGTAAGGCTTTAATACAACAAACATCTATGCAGAAGTAAGACGTCTACTTCAAAACTTTACTGGTCTGACGTAGCACACTGCATCTGTGACACTTTACCCGTCACGTCTCACTACCATGTACTGACAGTATGTCCACCTTTTCTCATACTTTTAATTGCGTAGATATCTTAATCATCCGAAGCCGCAGCTTCATTTAAAGCGACATCTTCTTTAGGTATTTTATAGTCTTGCTCATACACAGGTACGCCGCCAATAATCATGGCACGATTATCTGTTTTCGGGCGATGCAGTTCATCAGTGGTATCACACCCCACCAAAGATACACTGCCAAGCAATACTAGGGGCACGACCATCAGGGATAATTTGCTCATTTCCCAACCCTCCATTGTTATATTTATCATCGTTCTGATTTGAGCATAGCACTTTTGTATATCTTTTCATCATTTTTTTAATGGCATGAAGCTATTGAATTGTCAGCAAAAATGACGATTAAATAATCCATACAGCTGATTGGTTAAAGCAAATTAAGTCATTCATTTAATAAAAGATTGTTAACCCAAACACGCATTAGACCTGAGCTTTAGTTTTTTTATTTACAAAACTGCAATCTAAATTCATTTTACTTCGGACACTTTTGTCCGTTTAATGTGCGTATAAATATCAAACGATAATGCAAAAGATAATGTCTACACGCCAACAACTCGCTGCCCAAAATCGCGAAGAGCTGCTGAATGCTGCGATTCATGTATTTCGCATACATGGCATTAATGCGCCCTTGCAATTAATCATGGATCAAGCCAACGTTGGACGTGCAACCTTCTACCGTAACTTTAATGATCGTCGCGACTTGGTACTGGCCTTAATGGAAGATGCACTAAACCGCCTGGAAGCGAGAGCCAACAATTATGCCCAATTTGAAGATGGCTTTATTCGGCTGATACAAGACCATATTTATAATATCCCCTATCTCACAGCGCTCATGGAGTATTGGCGGGTCATCGACCGAGCAGATCCTGTGATGATCGAGATCTACCAGCGACGCGATGCGATATTGCAGCCACTGATTGATCAGTCGATTGCCAATGGTACCTGCCGCACTGACTTCAAAACTGCAGACTATTCCATGGTGACGTCCATCTTAAGATCCGCTTTACAAGGCCATACCGAAGCAGATCAAGAGAAACTGGCCAAACGTGCGGTTGAATTTTTACTCCATGGTATTTGTGGATAATACTTATGGCAGACCAACCACGTTTACTTGAACCTGCACCCGACTGGACAGCGGAGGAAAAACCAACGCTGCCCGGCTCCCCTGCAGCGATTGCTCATCCGACCTACAAGCGATATTTATATTTTTTTATTGGGTTGTTTGTTGCTATATCCGGTAGCTTAAGTAATGGTTTCATCACCGCAAATTTACCACTTTTACAAGGTGAATATGGCCTCACACCTGCCGAAGCCGCATGGATTCCTGCGGCTTATGTCATGGCCAATGTCAGTTCCAACCTGATTTTATTTAAAGCACGGCAGCAATACGGCCTCCGGCTTTTTTCAGAAATCGGCTTGGTGCTGTTTATTGGCGTGATGCTGCTACATCTGTTTGTACATACCTATGAAATGGCGATTTTTGCTCGTGTTATTAGTGGCTTATTGGCTGCTCCGCTAAGTTCGCTGGGTATGTATTACATAATGCAAGCATTTCGGCGGGCGCATTTTGGTCGTGCCATTTATATGGCACTGGGCTTTCAACAGCTCGGTATTCCGTTAGCATGGATCATGTCACCGTATCTGGTCGATGTGAACGACTGGCACACTTTCTATACTTTTGAACTCGGCTTAGCACTGTGCTGCCTCGCAATGGTGGTGTCACTCAAACTACCCCGCAGCCTCAGAATTGCAGTGTTCGAATATCAAGATTTATTTACTTTTGCGTTACTGGCTACCGGTTTCGCTTTGCTATGTATTGTGCTGACTCAAGGGCCTATTCAGTGGTGGTTTGAGGCTGACTGGCTAGCTTACTTGCTCATTGCTGCGTTTATTCTGATTGTCGTCGGTTTGACCTATGAACATTTTCGCGTTAACCCGCTGATTGTGACCCGTTGGCTTGGTACTTCCTCCACTGTGCGGTTTATTATCGGGGCATTTGCCATTCGCTTTTTAATGTCCGAACAAAGCTATGCTGCGGTGAATTTTCTGAAAACTATGGGTATGGGGCCAGATCAGTTTGTCTCATTTTATGTGGTGGTGTTAGTCGGGATTGTTTCAGGCACGGTATTCAGCGCCCTGACTTTTTCCAAAGAAAAAATGGTTTTTCATCTGCTCGGTGCCGTCATTCTTGTTCTATGTGCTTGTGCTTTGGACTATCACCTTACGAGTGATGTACGTCCACATGACTTTTATCGCAGTCAGTTTTTAGTCGGCTTTGCTAGTGGTATGTTTATTGGGCCATTGTTGCTAACCGGTATTATTAGTGCCTTACAAAAAGGGCCATCACATATGGTCACGTTTATTGTGTTGTTCTCCGCAACACAAACCTTTGGCGGATTGGTTGGTTCATCGTTCTTTTCTACCTATCAACAAATGCGTACCCAAACCTATCAAGCGCAAATTTACAATGATTTATCTCAAACTACGCCACAGGTGGATCAACGTATACAAGTGCTCACGCAAAGTGCACATCAGTATTCACTCGATCCTACTCTTGATCATCAGCAAGCCATGCGTACTTTAAATCAAAGCATAGGCCGTGAAGCACAAGTTCGCGCTTATAACGATGTGATCTTTTTAAATGGTATTTTTGCTGTCTTACTACTGTTTTGGGGATTATTTGTCATTGCGATCAATAAATATAAAACACGACGACAATTGAGCAATAGCAGTTAGCTAGAAATGAAATATTAACCATTACATAAATGAAGAAATTTGAAAATATTGAGAACAACATGAGCGAACAACAGCAAACACCCGATATGAATGAAGTCAAAAATGCTGCGGTAAATCCTGAAAATACTGTGCCGACACCAGCACCATCAAGTAAATTGATTTCAACAGGTAAACGTACCTTAATTTTAATGTTAATTGTGCTTTTGATTGGTATTGCGCTGATACTTTGGGCATGGAAGCTCGGGCCATTTCACAGCAACATTCAATCGACTGAAAATAGCTATGTGAAAGGTAAAACCACCGTGCTGTCGTCTCAGATTAATGGCTATGTTAAAGATGTATTAGTGACAGACTTCGATCATGTCAAAAAAGGTCAAGCCTTAATGCATATTGATGCCACCACATATGATCAAAAAGTAACGCAAGCAGAATCAGGCGTTGAACAAGCTGAAAACTCTTTGGCCAATCAAAGCCAAGCGATTGAACAACGTAAAGCAGATGTGAGTGCAGCAGAAGCCAAAGTAGATCAAGCTCAGGCAGCCTATGAGCTTGCTGTTGCACAGATGAACCGATACCAACAACTCGGTAACAGCGGTGCAGCTTCTAAAACAGAACAAGACAAAGCTGCTGCCGATGCAAAAAACAGCTTAGCCTTATTACATCAAGCTCAAGCCAATGTACTCGTTGCAAATCAAGCTCTAAAAACGGCACAAGTCGCAGCAACAGGACTTAAAGCGCAAGTAAATAGTGCTAAATCGCAGTTTGATCAAGCCGTCACCACGAAAGATTACAGCATTATTGTGGCGCCGATGGATGGACAACTGGGTGAAGTGAGTCCACGGATTGGCCAATATGTTGCTGCGGGTTCACAATTAATGTATTTAATTCCACAACAACGCTGGGTGACTGCCAATTTTAAAGAAACCCAAATTGCGGATATGCGTATTGGACAAAAAGCATGGTTCACCGTAGATGGTATGAAACATCAGAAATTTTACGGCAAAGTTGAGCAAATCTCCCCTGCTGCTGGCTCAGAATTTAGTGTATTAAAAGCGGATAATGCCACAGGCAACTTCACGAAAGTGGTGCAACGCATTGCAGTCAAAATTGCAATTGATCCCAACCAAGCCGGCCTAGAAAATTTAAGACCCGGCATGTCGGTCGTCACTTCGGTCGATGTCGCCAATTAAACAAAGAAATTTAAAAATGTTGGCTCAAATTGGAAGCGGATAAACAAGTAAATATGATTTCATTGTATTTAAAACTGATGTAAAACTTTGCGATTTTATTTATAGCCTGATTGTATGCAGTTTCTGACAAGCTCTATGTTTTGGTAACTTATATGAGGCTAGAGCACGCTATAATCGCTTTTCACACCACATTTGCTTTTATTAACAAGTTAAGGGATTGTCATTTCAATGTTTGAATCTATTGCCCAAGCCATTCCAACAGATACGATTGTTTATGGTGGCGTGGTCATTCAGATTAAACGCCTAGACTTAGTTCATCCACAGATCTCAGGCAACAAATTTTTCAAGCTGAAATATAATTTTATTGAAGCGCAAGAATTGGGCTTGAGCAAAATCTTAACCTTTGGTGGCGCTTATTCCAATCATATTGCTGCAACTGCCTTTGCAGCCCATCAGTGTGGTTTTGACAGCATGGGCATTATTCGTGGCGAAGAATTAGCTAACCAGCCTTTAAATCCCACCTTAGCAACGGCACAGCACTTTGGTATGCAATTGCAATTTGTCTCACGCCAGGCCTATCGAGAAAAAACCAATTCGGCATTTTTAACCCAATTACAACAAGATTACCCTGCGCATTATCTAATTCCTGAAGGCGGCACCAATGCACTTGCAATACAAGGTTGCCAAGAAATTTTAACGGCTTCAGATTTAACCGATTATGATTTGATTTGCTGCGCTGTCGGCACAGGTGGCACCATTACAGGCTTAATTGAATCCAGTGCTAAACATCAACATGTTTTAGGGTTTTCTGCATTGAAAGGCGATTTTCTACAGCGTGACGTAGCTCAGCTCACTTCAAAAACCAACTGGAACATTATTGATGACTATTGCTGTGGAGGTTATGCCAAAACCAATGCGGCACTTTTAGATTTTATTCAGCATTTTGAGCAGCAATACAATATTCCCTTAGAACAGATTTATACCGGAAAAATGCTCATGGGCATCTTCGACATGATTGATCAAGGTCGAATCCAACCACAACAAAAATTGTTGGTCATACATAGCGGTGGATTACAGGGAAAATTGAAAGGTTCAACCTAAACGTGGAAAAGAGTATAATCCTGCGTCCTTTCTCCCACGCAGGAATATGCCATGTCCCAAAATCAATATGATGTCCTCATCTTAGGTGCAGGTGCATCCGGTTTAATGACGGCATATAAAGCAGCGCAACGTGGCCGCAGAGTTTTAGTGGTAGAGAAAGCCAATAAAGTCGGTAAGAAAATTTTGATGTCGGGTGGTGGTAAATGTAACTTCACCAACCTCTATGTCGAACCTGAAAACTATATTTCGCATAATCCACATTTTGTGATTTCTGCTTTGTCGCGCTACACCAATTGGGACTTCATTGGCATGGTCTGCGAGTACGGGATTGAGTATGAAGAGCGCAAACACGGTCAGCTGTTTACCCAAAATGGTGCAAAAGAAATTTTAGCCATGCTATTGGCAGAATGTGACAAAACAGGCTTGGTCGACATTAAAACCAGTTGTGAAGTGAAAACTGTCAATGCCATTGAAGATCATGGCTTTCAGGTCGCAACCACACTGGGTTATTTTGAAGCTGAATCTGTGGTGATCGCAAGTGGTGGTTTATCTATTCCAACCCTAGGTGGTTCAGGCATTGGCTATGAAATTGCCAAACAATTTGGCCATTCGGTTTATCCAACACGTGCTGGTCTTGTACCGTTTACCTTCTCCGATGGTTTCAAAGAAGTGACCACACGCCTCAGTGGTAATGCGGTTGAAGCGACGCTATCAAATGAATTAAACAGTTTTACTGAGGCCTTGCTGTTTACCCATCGTGGTTTAAGTGGCCCAAGTTCATTGCAATTGTCAAATTATTGGGATGTCGGCCAGCGCTTCAATATTAACTTCCTCCCTGCCCTCGATGTATTGGCATTTTTGAAGGCTAAAAAAATCAGTCAACCCAAAGTGTTATTACGCACCTTATTCAATGAACATTTACCAAAAAGCGTGGTAGTTGAATTACAAAACCTGATTTGGGCAGAACAAGCTGAACTTGCGATTGGTAATATCAGTGACGAAAAGCTTGAATATATTGCTGGTCGTTTAGAAAACTTTGAAGTAAAACCTTCGGGCACTGAAGGGTATCGTACGGCGGAAGTGACATTAGGTGGTGTCGATACAACTGAAGTTTCATCAAAAACCATGGAAAGTAAAAAGCAAAAAGGCCTGTACTTTATTGGTGAGGTTTTAGATGTGACCGGACATTTAGGTGGTTTCAACTTCCAGTGGGCCTGGGCATCGGCACATGCCGCTTCGGAATATGTATAAATTTGAAATATAAAAAGGGCTGAATTATTCAGCCCTTTTGTTATGAAATCAACCGAAATGGTTTATTCCAAATAATCAGTTTTAAACAATGAAACTGAACTTGAAGATAGACGTTCAATCGTCTCATCCATTTTTTCCACTGCTTCTGAAATGTGTTGTGGTTGTGAATGTACACTGTTTTTAAAAGTTAAAATAATTTGATTAAACATCGAAAATACCCCCATTTTTTTCATTCCTTTGCGCTAAGCATAAAAGCTATATATGACAACCTTATGAATCCTAAGCTTTTATATTTTAAGTAATATTCCATATATCACTATTACTAAAAATACCAAATTATGAACAATTTTCAACCATTATTTTTCATCATCTTTCAAGTGATGACTAACACTTTTATCTGATGGTGCAGTCTTATTCTCTGTTTGCGCGGTATTGGTGCGTTTTGGCTTGGCAAAAATAAAGCGTCGAGCACTTGCCAAGAATCCAACTGTTATGCCTGCAATGATCACTGGGGCTAAGAATTTATTTGGAGCTTTCGCCATAATCATGTCCTTTCTTAAATCAAAATCGACCACAAAAGCGTGGCCGATTTTATATGAAATAAACAGGTTAATTTGGGTCATCCGGTTTTGGAGGAGTTGATGGCGCTTGCACATCGACATCCTTCTCGGCTTCACCAGTAGAACCAAATGGATTGTTTTGTGGTTTTTGCACAGGATTTACATCCAACTGATCAGGTGTTGCCGTTTCTTTTTCACTAACACCTGGTGCTGCATGTTGAATATTTGGATATCCATCATTTTGATTCACCTCCTGTGTGCCCACAGTTGCTGCTGAAGGTGCTGCTTGAGCAGTGGATGATGGGGCCACAGATGAATTAAATGTCGTTTTTGCCTTTGCTTGCGCTTGAACCGGATTTGGCTCATTGGCTTCACGTTTCGCTTTATCCATTAAGTCTGAAAGTAAGCGTTCTGCTGGGTTTCGACCACCTAAACCAAAGGCCAAGGCAAATGCTACTGCGACTGCCCCAAGGGTTAAACCGAAGGCTAAATTCACGATCGAATCGGCAATACCCATGGCACGTAAACCCATGGCAACCACTAAGCCCATGATAAGGACACGGACAAGATTACCTAACCAACGTGAACTGTTGTATTCGCCACGTTGCACCACGTTCGCCACAATATTTGCCAGCCAGAAACCGATCACCAATATGACTGCTCCTAACAAAATACTGGCACCAAACTGGATAAACATAGCAATCAAGCCACTAATTTGCTCAAAGCCTAAACGGTTTGCCGCTTCGGATACCGCAAACAACATGGTAAAAAATACAATCAGATAGCCAACAATATCGGATAACTTGGTTGTACCGAGAAAGCGCTGCACATCTAGTTTTGCAGGAACATTATCCACACCTGTACCTGCGATCACGTCTACCACCAAACGCGCAACAAAACGTGAAACCACATAAGCCAAAATTAAAATTAAGCCCGCTGCAATAATGTTTGGAATAGCGAACATGATTTCATGCAGCATCGCTGTTGCAGGCTGTGAAATTGCCTGTATACCAAGGGCTTCGAATGCAACGATTAATGCCGTAATAATAATGATGGCAAAAACAAAGTTACCTAACACTTGCGCAAGATTGGCGCTTTTAAACATGCCAATTTTTTCGGCCTGTTGTTGCAAACTCAAACTATTAATCAAACCTTCAACGATGCCACGTACAATCTTCGCCAAGATATAGCCAATGAAGACAATCACGCCCGCAATGAAGATATTCGGTAAGTATGAAACAACTTCTGTCACCATATTTTGAATTGGGAACAGTAAGCCATTCAGTCCGAGTATCGAAAGTACAATCGGGAGGAATAACAATAAGATGAGCCAGTAGATTATTTCGCTGATATTTTGACTGATTGGACTCACGCCGACATCCGCACTGAGCTTTTCATCCAATTGTGTTTTGTTCAGTAGTTTCTGTGAACCGACTTTGACCAAGTTGGCCACAATCCAGCCAATAAAACCTACGGCAACTGCTGCGAGTAATTGAGGAATGAACAGTAAGAATTGTTGAATCATATTACTAAATGGGCCGCTGACACTGGTCAGATTCAACACATTTAGTGCACCTATGACGGCGATGACCAAAATAATCCAGAACACCACTCTGGAGACGATATTTTCAATATTGGAGCGGTGACCCGTTGCACTCGAAAGCTTTTGATTGGTTCCCAGTTTTTGCAGGACTTTTTTCACCCCTGCTGCAACCAGTAACGCAATAATCCAACCAACCAGCAAAATTGCCACTGCACTGAGTATGGGATGAAACTGCTCCCAATAATACATGGCATTAAAACGACCATGACCGGTAAAATCATTCATTCTTTCGCCCTCATTGTTATTACGTCGTGTGTTGTTATATACGTGTTATTTGCGATTAATCATTGTTGTCTCAAATCGCAAGAATTTGATCTGTATGAAAAGATCAATCTACTTTTCCACCTTAGGTTTTGCTTGTTTTTTATTCAACACTTGTATGCACAACTCCAACAAATGCTCACAATTGAATGCAAAAAAGCCCTAGATAAAACTAGAGCTTTCTTTTGTTACAAATACCGTTGTTAATGATCAGTTGCAGTTGCGGTATTTGAGTCATTGGCAACCGCTTCATCCCCTGGTGCACCAGATGTCGTATCATTTGCAGTGGCTGTTTGTGCATTTGGCGCTGGATGATTCGGCGGTGCATCCGAAGCCGATGGCTTCATGTCTGCAAACATATAAAACAGTAATGCAATTAAAAAGATACCCACTAAAATCAGCATGTACACTGGAATACGTTTTTTTTGAGTGTTTTCTTCTGAACTGGTGGTATGGGGCGGTTTATTAAAGTCATGTGTCATGTTCGCCTCACTATTTTTGTCCTTTGTTGATTTTTTATACTATCAAGACTTTTTAACCGATTGTGTGAAGAACATTTGCATTAAGTGAAAACATGTAACTTGGACTGTAATTAAGCTCATAACTCATGATTAAAATATGCCCCAACATGGCATTCGACTAAATCGCTGCCTTTGCCGATTCAAATGAGCTATAATCATGCACCTTATTTTCACCTGTTATCAAATCTATGGCGTACCATCAACAAGGTGTAACGCTTGATCTTGACACTGACGTCACTCATCAATGTTCCCTTCATTACACTCGTGATCAGCATCTTATTGGCATTATTGAATTTAGTAAGCCAAGTTATGTACTGAAATGGGGAGATTTAGAGTATTTCCGTCGCCGTACGGAAGAGCTTTCTGTTATGCCATTTCCTGAATGCATCAATGCTATGGTCATTGATATTCGGAATATTGCCGCATTTTTAGATAATGAAGTTCCGATTATTCCATGGCGTTTACTTGAAGAAGAATGTCCTATTCGTTTGGTTGTACCCCAAGATCGTCTTGAACACTATGCTGGCTTATTTGAACCTACTTGGCTAACCTCAGATGTAGATACAGCTATACAAGAAATCCGTGAATTTATGGACATGTTTGTGCATTAATTTGGATATTCAACTAAAGTCGAATGCTAAAACCTCCACTTGGAGGTTTTTTTATTGCTAAATAATTAAACAATATTTTTTGATAAAGAAATATTTACTATAAATTTTCAACCGCTTATAAATTAAATATAGCCCACTCAGCCGCATAAGGGGTAAATTGAATTGGTAACAATTCAGTAATACATAATGCTTGAGCCATGCTCAATTTATCCCCTAAGATGTAGAAAATGATCTGTTTTTATTGTGGCAGCATTCTTAAAAACAACGCAATAAAATCAAAAGATTAATAAGATCATAAAAAGTGGATATTAAATCAGGGTACAAGGAGTTTTAACAATGACGTCAAAAAAACATTTAGCAACTTTATTCTGTGCAAGTGCGCTAACTTTAGGTATCACTGCCTGTAGCGATAACAAAGCACCTGCAACAGACAAAGCGGCTGGAAGCGAAGCTGCAGTTTCAGACTCTGGTACTTTAGATAAAATCAAAAAATCCGGCACAATTGTATTGGGATATCGCGACTCGTCTATTCCGTTTTCCTATATTTCAGATAACCCAAATCAACCTGTCGGTTATGCACATGACCTTCAACTTAAAGTGGTTGAAGCGGTCAAAAAGCAACTCAACTTGCCTGACTTAAAAGTACGCTATAACCTCGTAACCAGCCAAAATCGTATTCCTTTGGTGTCGAATGGTACAGTCGATCTTGAATGTGGATCGACAACCAACAATAAAGAACGCCAACAGCAAGTTGCATTTTCTACAGGTTTCTTTGAAGTCGGCTCTCGTCTCCTCACCGCAAAAGACTCTGGCATTAAAGATTTTGCCGACCTAAAAGGTAAAAAATTAGTAACTACGGCTGGCACGACATCTGAACGTTATATCCGCCAACATGAAAAAGAGCTGGGTATTGGTGAAGTTATCTCCGCTAAAGACCATGCCGAATCATTCTTAATGCTACAAAATGGTCGTGCAGCAGCATTTATGATGGATGATATTTTGCTTGCAGGTGAAAAATCTAAAGCCAAAGATCCAAACAAATGGGAAATTGTGGGCACAGCGCCAATTCATGAAATTTATGGCTGTATGATGCGTAAAGGTGATGCAGGCTTCAAACAAGTGGTAGACGATGCAATCAAAGCAACATATAGCTCTGGTGCAATCAACGAAATGTATAAAAAATGGTTCCAGTCACCAATTCCACCAAAAAATATTAACTTAAACTTTGAAATGTCAGACCAATTAAAAGCACTGATCAGCAATCCGCATGACCGTGACGAATAATTAACCCTTAACTTTCAAAATATAGCTTAAGCCAAAAGGAGTTTGGCTTAGGCTCAATTCAGGGGGGTCTATGAATTATAGTTGGAATTGGGGTGTGCTTTTCCAGTCAACTGGCGTCGGTGATTCCACCTACATTGGCTGGATTTTAATTGGTTTGGGATGGTTGTTTGTCATTGCCTTAGTGGCATGGACAATCGCAATGATACTCGGCAGTATCCTCGGCATTATGCGTACCTTACCTAGCCCTGTGGCGCGAGGCATTGGTACTGCTTATGTGACTATTTTCCGTAATGTACCATTATTAATTCAGTTATTTATTTGGTTCTACGTGGTTCCAAATTTTCTACCGACACCCATCAAAAACTGGTGGATGAATGATCTTGGTGCAAATACTACCGCACTAATCTCAGCCAGTGTCGGCTTAGGTTTATTTACTGCAGCACGAGTCTGTGAACAGGTGCGTACAGGGATTGAAGCAATTCCACGCGGTCAAACCAATGCGGGTTATGCCATGGGTTTTAGTACGACACAGCTTTACCGCTACGTTATTTTACCGCAATCTTTTCGCACGATTTTGCCACCGCTCAGCTCTGAGTTAACCAACTGCGTTAAAAATACCTCTGTTGCATCTTTAGTGGGTGTTGCAGAAATTATTTCGCAGATGAAAACAATTAGTGAATACACGCAAAACACCATCGAAATTTATACCTATGTCACCATTATTTTCATCGTAATCAATATCTGTTTGATTGGTTTCATGAACTTGCTGGAAAAACGCTTACGTGTTCCTGGCCTAATTGCAGGAGATAAATAATGGATTGGCTTACTTCTTTTATACAAGACTTGCAATTGTCTGGCCCTGCACTTTGGCATGGTTTAAGTATTACTCTGAAAGTGGTTATTTCTGCCACAATTGGTGGAGTTTTGATTGGCACACTGTTAGCTTTAATGCGCTTATCATCAATTAAAGTGTTCAACATCTTTGCCAAAGGCTACGTTAACTTATTTCGCTCAATCCCTTTACTGTTGGTATTGATGTGGTTCTATTTTGCCGTACCATTTATCTATACAGGGATTACCGGCAATTACCTAACGATTGATACCGCATTGGTTTCCAGTATTGTGGCATTTATGCTATTTGAGGCCGCATATTTCTCTGAAATTGTCCGTGCTGGGATTCAATCAATTCCAAAAGGTCAAACCTCTGCGGCCTATGCCCTTGGCATGAGCTATAGCCAGTCCATGCGCCTGATTATTTTGCCGCAAGCCTTTCGCAAAATGACTCCATTGCTGTTACAGCAAACCATCATCCTCTTTCAAGATTCAACCATGGTGTATGCCATTGGATTACTCGACTTTTTCCGCACCAACTATGTCCGCGGTGACTTAATGTCATTACTCACGCAATATATTATTTTTGCAGGACTGGTGTATTTCACCATCAGTATGATTGCGACTTATGCAGTTAAAAAATTACAACGGAGGTTAAGTGTATGACCGATGCAAAAACAATGATCGACCTCCAAAATGTCAGTAAATGGTATAAAGATTTTCAAGTATTGACCGATTGCACCACGCAAATTAAACAAGGCGAAGTGGTTGTGGTTTGTGGACCTTCCGGCTCAGGTAAATCAACGTTAATTAAAACCGTGAATGGACTAGAACCCTTCCAATCCGGTCAAATACTAGTGGATGGCATTTCCATAAATGATGCAAAGACCGATTTAAATAAATTACGTAGCCGCGTCGGCATGGTGTTTCAGCACTTTGAATTATTCCCCCATTTGAGTATTACTGAAAACTTAACCATTGCCCAAGTCAAAGTATTAGGACGCTCAGAAGCAGAAGCCAAACAAAAAGGTTTAGCGTATTTGGAACGTGTTGGACTCAGTGCACACGCCAACAAATACCCTGCTCAGCTTTCAGGTGGTCAGCAACAACGTGTCGCCATTGCTCGCGCACTAAGTATGGACCCGATTGCCATGCTCTTTGATGAACCAACCTCTGCGCTCGATCCTGAGATGATTAATGAGGTATTGGATGTAATGGTTGGTTTAGCCAAAGAAGGTATGACCATGATGTGTGTGACGCATGAAATGGGTTTTGCCCGTCAGGTAGCGGATCGTGTAATCTTTATGGATCAAGGAAAAATTGTAGAAGACTGTACCAAAGACGAGTTCTTTAATACACCTCGTGGTGAACGTGCACAGCAATTCCTGAATAAAATTTTGCATTAAGTTACAGCGATGTTCGCGTCATACTACGTAACAAAAAAGCTCATCTAAGGATGAGCTTTTTTATATAGAACAGTGATAAAAAATGCAGCAAATTTACCAGTAGTTTTCTACTGCAATATTCCCCTCACCGCGGCGGTTCATGGTTAGCCCACGTGCTTTGAGTGCGGCTTTGGTGTCATCCACCATTTGTGGATTACCACAGAGCATGACATGAGTCGTATCAATATTAAATTCTAGCCCAGCAGCTTTTTCTAATTCACCATTTTCAATGAGCACCGGCAAACGGTCATGCAAAGCGGCATTTGGATCACGTGTAATAATTGGAATAAATTTAAATCCCTTATGCCCTTCACCAAAAGTTTCGGCAATTTCTTGAATTCGCTCGACATAAGCCAATTCTGATTCAGTACGTACACTGTAAACCAAATTGATCTTTTCGTATTTTGACCAAGTTTCAAAGTCCTGCAACATCGATAAAAATGGAGCAAGTCCAGTTCCTGTACCTAATAACCACAAGTCCTTTGGCAATGGCAGCTGATAACGTGCCAATGTTAAGAAACCATAAGGAATCTTTTCCAAATACAATTCGTCGCCAACTTGTAAATGTTGTAAGTTCGAAGTAAATGCACCATCTGGCACCACAATCGAAAAGAATTCTAAAGTCTCATCAAACGGAGATGACACCACCGAATAAGCCCGAACCACCAATTCATCGCCAACTTTTAACCCAATTCGTGCAAACTGCCCAGCAGTAAATTTAAAATGTGCGGGACGCGTCATGGTAAAACTGAACAAAGTATTGGTCCAACGGTGTACAGATAAAACCTTTTCTAAGCTAAATTTTTCAATTGACATGATTTGAACGTGGCGTGACAGACTATGCTCATGTTAGCATGACAGTATAATTTATTAATATTTTTTAAATGTTAAGGTCCAATTCATGCGCATGACTTTACGCCAGTTGGCTGTTTTTGTAGCAGTCGCTCAAGAAGGTACCGTTACTAAAGCTAGTGATGCTGTCAAACTTACTCAAAGTGCAGCAAGTATGGCTTTGGCCGACCTCGAAGATGGTCTAGGTGCTCCGCTGTTTGACCGTCTGGGTAAACGCCTACAATTGAATGACTTGGGTCGATTCTTGCTCCCTCAAGCTTTAGAAATTCTTGGACGCTGTGAAGCATTCGAACAAGCAGCCAAAGGTGAATTGCAAAGTATTGATTTACGTCTAGGTGCGACCTTAACCATTAGTGACTACCTAATGCCAGACTTGATGGCGAATTTCTTACAAATTCAGCCGCAAGCACATTTACAGCTTCAAGTGGGTAATACACGCCAAATGATTGAAGCGGTGAATCAATTTCAATTGGATTTGGCATTAATTGAAGGTTCATGCCATCTGCCACAGCTTCAATGCATTCACTGGCGTGATGATGAACTTGCTGTCTGTTGTTCACCTGAACATCCATTAGCAAAACTGGATCGTGCTTTAACCTCAGATGACTTTAATCATGTTGAATGGATCTTACGTGAAGAAGGTTCAGGTACTCGTGAAGTCTTTGACAATGCAATCTTAAAAGATTTACCAGATGCCAATATTCGTCTGACCCTAGGTCATAACGAGGCGATTTTAAAAATTGTCGCAGGCGGTCTTGGTATGTCGTGCATTTCTAAACTTGCAATTGAACCTTTACGCGAAAAAGGTCAATTGGTTGTGCTAAACACGCCATTCTGGCAGCTGGCACGTCCCCTGTTTATGCTTGTGCATCGTCAAAAGTATCAAGGGCCTGGACTAAAAGCCTTTATGCAATTCTGTGAAAAATAAAAAAAGCGCCTTAAGGCGCTTTTTTTATCTATTTTTAAATTGGCGTTCACATGGTTCGCCATCATTATTGCCGTCCATTTTCGTATTTGGACAATTATTATTAAAGAACACTGCTTCTTCGTATGAACGCATCTGACTGCAATGTGTACGTCCGTCACAACTGAACTTGGCTGGCGCTGCTTGTTGTACTGCTTGAGTCGATTTAGGTGTGACATCTACCACATCACGACGTAATTCACTCTTGCCTGTTCCATGCAAATTATGCAGACCTTGCTCACTCAGTACTTGGTCGGGTAAATCGCCCTGCGCTTTACGCTGTTCTTCTACAATCTGCTGTTGTTGCTGCATCAATTGCTGTGCGTGTAATTGCTTTTGTTCTTTATAGCTTTGATATTTGCCATAAACCATTACAACGAGCACAACTATAACAATCACTCCCACTAATCTGATGATTTTACTCAGTGGACTTACTGAAGCAACTTCATAACGCGGTGAGGCTGAAATAGGCTCACGTGAATGATCTTCTACAATTGTTGATTGCAAATTTTGTTCTGTAGCTTGTTGTTGCTTTAAATCCAAACGAACTATATTGACTGCTTTAAAATTGCCTTGATCTTCAGAAATAAGGTATTTCACTTTTTCACCGAGCTTTAATTCAATATGGCGGCTTGGTATGTCCGTTACGTGGAAAAACAAATCTTTCACTTGTTCGTTTTGTTGAATAAAGCCAAAGCCACGATCAGCATTATAGCTTTTGATTTTCCCCTCTAAAAACATATGGCTATCCAATTTTTATAATGATTATATATTAATAAAAAAGAGGCGAAGCCGCCTCTTTTTTATCTATTTAAGCTGAACGCAAAGTTCACAAAAGCTTACTTGCGGAGATTACTCAGTAAAGCAGAAGTAATAGATGTGTTGTTCGCTACAATTTTTGATTTTTTAGCACGTGTAGATTTATCTTCAGCACGTTCAATATTAATCGCTTTGTAACGGTCACCATTTTCAATGACATTAAATTGAACACGTTCGTTACGCTTTGGTTCACCTTCCGCCCCAGGAAAATCGGAAATATGAAAGAACACTTCCCCTTCTGCTGAAGCAATAAAACCGTACCCTTTTTCAGAATTGTACTGTTTAATTTTTCCTTGATATAACTCTGACTTCATGCGCTTAGCCTAATATCTAAATATGATTGCTACATTATATAAAAAAGAGGCTATTAAAGCCTCTTTTTGATTTCAGTTTAAAATTAATCTTTCTGAACTGAACCGAAAATTTTATCACCAGCATCGCCTAAACCAGGAACGATGTAACCATTTTCATTTAAGCCGTGGTCAACGGATGCAGTAAAGATGGTAACGTCTGGATGCGCCTCTTCTACACGTTTAATACCTTCTGGTGCAGCAACAAGAACCATCACACGGATATCTTTACAACCACTTGCTTTTAGAACATCAATTGCAGCAACTAAAGAAGAACCCGTTGCTAGCATTGGATCGATAATCATGGCTAAACGGTTTTGAACGTCTGGTACTAATTTTTTATAGTAGGTACGTGCTTCCAAAGTTTCTTCATCACGCTCTAAACCTAATACTGATACTTTTGCACTAGGAATAAGGTTAAGAAAACCATCTAACATACCAATACCAGCACGTAGAATTGGCACAACTGTTATTTTTTTGCCCGCAATACGGTCTACAGTTACTTTACCATTCCAGCCATCAATTTCATGATCAACCATAGGTAAATCTTTAGTTGCTTCGTAAGTCAAAAGCATGGTGACTTCTTGAGCAAGCTCACGGAAGTTTTTAGTACTAATGTCTGCACGACGAAGTAAGCCGAGTTTATGTCGGATTAACGGATGACGGATTTCATGGATAGCCACGGGAGAACACCTAAAAGGTTAAGATAAAATTTCATCTATTATAAAGCTATTTAACAAATGTTAAAAATAAAAAAACCCCCATTGCTGGAGGCTTTTTTGTAATAACTGAATTAATTGCTTAATTCATTAGTTAAAACCGCTTTGAATCAAGCTCATGATGAACTGTTGAAGCTCAGGTGAGATTGCAAAATATGCCACTTGAGATACTGCAATAATTGGATCTGGATATACACCGATCAACAATACTAATGCAGCTGCACCAAGCACCATGATACCACCCACTTTTTGGCCCCAATGATCGACAGCATCGATACGTGGGTTTTCTGGTGGTGTCATGTACATTACAACCATTACACGTAGGTAGTAGTACAAACCAATACCAGAACCAAGGATTACCATTGCCGCTAAGAACCATGAACCACCAGCTACCGCTGTTTTGATGACAAGGAACTTACCAATGAAGCCAGCAGTTAAAGGAATACCTGCAAGAGACAACATCATTACAGTCAGTGTTGCAGTCAATACTGGACGACGCCAGAACAAACCACGATACTCAGCAAGGCTACCTGCTTCATCTTTGTTGTTGTAAGGGCTAGACATTAATGTCACGACACCGAACGCACCGATTGTGGTTAATACATAAGTAATAACATATACGTTTACGCTGCTGAATGTCGCAAAGCCTTGTACTTGAACAAAGTCAGTATTACGAGCACTGATAATCGCCACAAGTAAGTAACCGAAGTGAGCAATTGAAGAGTATGCAAGGATACGTTTCAAGTTCACTTGACGCACTGCAAGTAAGTTACCCGCAAGGATAGACAATACTGCAATGATCGTTACGATTGTGATGAAGCTGTCTGAAAGGATTAAGCCAGAAGCCAAGAAGTAACGAACGAATAGACCGATCATTGCCACTTTAGCAACAGTTGCAAGGAATGTTGCGACTGGCGCTGGCGCACCTGCATACACGTCTGGAGTCCATTTATGGAATGGCGCAAGAGACAATTTGAATGCAACAGCAAATACGATTAATGCAAGACCTAATACCACGCCAGGTTGGCTGAAGTTGGTAAACATTTTACCTGGTTCAGCAACGAATGACATTGTACCTGTGTAGGCATAAACATATGCCATACCCATTAACAGCATTGCAGATGCAGTTGCTGAAAGTACTAGGTATTTAACGCCCGCTTCAAGTGATTGAGAACGTTGATGTGTATATGCCAATAGGCCGTATACAGGAATCGACATTAACTCAAGGCTGATGAAGAATGATGCATAGTGTGAACTTGCCACCATCAACATCGCACCAGTCACTGAACATAACATCAAGATGTATAGTTCTTCACGGTTGTCTTCATACTTTTCAATATAAGCATGTGACAAAGTACAGCAAGCAAGTGCTGCAACTAAAATCACAAACTGATACAACATCGTAAACGGATCTACAATGAATAAGTTCATTACGTTTGCAGGTGCATACTGCCCTGCAACCAGAACAAAAATAATGTAAAAGGCTGCAAGGTTCAGACCGATAACGGAAGTCGTTGCAACTAAATTGTGGTTACGCTTGATTGCAATTAGCAACATCACGACGATCGCAGTTAAAGCCACGATCATCACAGGAGCTAATGGCATAAGCTCAGAAAATGACATTGTGAAGTCCATGGCTTATTGCATCTCCACATTTTCAGGTTGTACAGCAATTTGCTGCACAACATCAACGACTTCTTGAACTGGAATATAACTGTTCGCAATCCACGCCATGCTTGAATTTGAAATATCAAGGAAGCTTTGTGGGAATAGACCAAGCCATACAAGACCAAGAGCACAGATTAAAAGAATCACAACTTCACGCGCATTTAAGTCTTTCAACGGATTTGCGTAATGCTGTTTTTGTTCTTCATTTGGCGTACCAAACAATGCTTTGTGAATCAGGATTAAACCGTAAAGACCAGCAAATACTAAGCTTACTGCAGCAAGAATTGTGTACACAGGGAACTTCGCGTATGAACCCATCAAGATCAGGAATTCACCGATAAAGTTACCAAGACCTGGAATACCTACAAGTGCAGCAACAAAGAACATTAAGAAGAATGATAAGTATTGGAACTGACCACGGATACCGCCCATTAAACGCATGTCACGTGTATGCAGACGTTCGTAAACTTGACCACACATAATGAACAATGCAGCAGAAGATAGACCGTGTGCAAGCATCATAATCATCAAGCCTTGGAATGTCAGGATGTTACCTGCATACAAAGCAAGAAGTACGAAGCCCATGTGCGAAATAGATGTGTACGCAAGCAGACGTTTCATGTCTGTTTGTTGGAATGCACACCAAGCACCGTAGAAAATACCAATTAGACCAAGAATGATCGCGATGTCAGCAAACTGAGCAGATGCTACTGGGAAGAATGGGATTACGAAACGTAAAAGACCATAAGCCGCAGTTTTAATCAAGATACCTGCAAGGTCAACAGAACCCGCTGTCGGTGCTTGAGCATGTGCATCTGGTAACCAGCCGTGTAATGGGAAAACTGGAAGTTTTACCGCAAAACCAATGAACATACAGATCATGAATGCATAAGCAATTGCTGGAGCTTGAGCTTCAATCGTATGCGCAACACTCATTAAGAAGTCATAGTTAAAGCTGATTTGACCATGAATTTGGTAGCCGACTACAACTAGACCCAAGATACCGATCAACATGATGAGACCAGCAACTTGTGTATAGATGAAAAATTTAGTCGCAGCGTAAACACGTGATTTACCGTCTGCCCCTTTATGACCCCATAACGCAATCAAGAAGTAGATTGGTACAAGCATCATCTCCCAGAAGAAGAAGAACAGGAACATGTCAATCGCAAGGAATACACCGATTACACCACCCAAAGACCATAAAAGGTTTAAGTGGAAGAAACCAACGTTCTTTTGAATCTCACCCCATGAACAACCTACTGCAAGTACACCTAGTAATGCAGTTAAGCCAACCATAAGCAGTGAAAGACCATCCACAGCTAAGTGAATGTTAATACCTAAAGTGGTAATCCACGGTAGGTTAAATTGAGCAGCCCACTGTGGAGCTTGTGTACCCAACTCGTAGTTATAAGTACCGTTTTGCCATAAAACAATGGTTAACACCAAAGTTAAAAGCATACCGATTAACGCGATATAACGTGGCAAGTGCTTGTCGAGTTTATCGACAAGCCAGCATACAAAACCTGCAATGAACGGAATAAGGATCAGAGCGGGTAGAATTAAATTGTTTGGAGTTTCCATTTTATTTCCCCACGACCTGAATCACGACCAGGATCAATAGTAATGCAAACGTACCGAATGCCATACTAGATGCGTATTCACGCAATGAACCTGTTTGACGTGAACTTGTAAAGCTATTACCGCCTTTAACAAGTGCAGGCAATACAAGCCATAAGCCGTCAATTGGATCACGACCAAAGATTTTAGCCAGTAGCAAATAAGGCTTAACGAAAACAATGTTGTACAAAGCATCGAAACCAAGTGCATTACGGCAGATATTTGCAAGCCCTGCACCCAGTGAAGTTTTAGCAAATGCTTTCACTGCGCTATAAGCAAAGGCAAACAACACCACACCAACAACCAAGCCTGCAAGTGCAATACCTACAGCTGTATATTCAGCGCTGTGCATACCATGCTCAAGTGCTTCTGGAACATTAAACGCTGGAATTTGCGCAGCATTTAGAATGTTTGTTACTGGTGCTTTTAATACATAAGCTAAACCAGTTGAAAGCACTGCAAGAATTGCCAATGGGCCCCAGTACGTGATGCCTTTAATTTCATGGTAAGGCGTGTTTTCTTTACCAAAGAATACAACCCAGATTAAACGGAATGTATAGATTGAAGTTAAGAATGCACCAGCTACACCAGTCCAGTACAAGCAATCATAAACTGCAACAGCTTGACCTTTCACCCATACTGCACCAAGAATCGCATCTTTTGAGAAGAAGCCGATTGTGATGAATGGGATCGCTGCCAATGCACCGCCACCAATTGCGAAACAAGCAAACAAGAATTTGTTTTTGTGGAAAAGACCACCCATCTTGAAGATGTTTTGTTCGTGATGGAATGCAAGAATCACCGCACCAGAAGACAAGAATAATAATGCCTTGAAGAATGCGTGAGTGAGCATGTGGAATAAACCAGCTTGGTAAGCTTCAGCACCTACAGCCATGAACATATAACCCAACTGACTCATTGTAGAGTAAGCAAGAATACGTTTGATGTCTGTTTGAACCAATGCTGCAAAACCAGCAACCAATAATGTCACCGCACCAGTAATCGAGATGAACATCATTACTTCAGGTGCTTGTTCAAACACAGAGAACATACGGCAGCATAGATAAACACCAGCTGTTACCATTGTCGCTGCGTGGATCAATGCAGATACTGGTGTAGGACCAGCCATCGCATCTGCCAACCATGTCTGTAATGGGATTTGTGCAGATTTACCTGCAGCGCCCAAGAACAACATTAAAGCAGTCCAAATCGTTAACGATGAACTTTCAACCATCACTGTTGGTGCAGCAGCAACTACTTCAGCAATGTTTAAAGTACCGAACTGTTGGTAGATTAAGAACAAAGCGATTAGTAAGAATACGTCACCCACACGTGTAACAGTGAATGCCTTAATTGCAGCAAAACCGTTCGCAGGTGTTTGGTAGTAGTAACCAATCAATAGGTAAGAACATAGACCTACGCCTTCCCAACCCAAGAATAACAACGCTAAGTTGTCACCCAATACAAGCAATAACATGCTTGCAACGAATAGGTTGAAGTAAGAGAAGAAACGTGCAAAGTCCTCTTCACCACGCATATACCACGTTGCAAAGATGTGAATTAGGAAACCAACACCAGTGATCATACCCATCATTAACAATGATAAGCCATCAAGGTGAAGCGTAAAGCCTGGTGCTAAATCACCTGCACTGAACCATGTCCAAAGGTGTTGAGTTGTCGCAACTGAACCATTGTTGACAAAGTCGATACCTGCAATCAATGCAAATAAAGCTGAAAGACCAACCGAACCTGCACCAATAATCGCTGCAACAGATTCAGGAAGGTTTTTACGCCCTGCCGCTAAAAGGATGAAACCGATTAGCGGAAATAATACTGTTAAATATAAATAGCTCATCCGCGCATCTCACTAGCAGCATCCACATCCAAGTGATGGAAGCGATGATAGAACTGAAGGACGATCGCAAGACCAATACACGCTTCGGCTGCAGCAAGCGTTAAGATCAAGATAAACATCACCTGACCGTCTGGCTGTGCCCAAGCACTACCTGCCAAAACGAACGCCAATGCAGCAGCGTTCATCATGATCTCGAGGCTCATTAAAATAAATAATAGGTTGCGTCGAACCATCACACCGTAAAAACCAAGTGCGAAAAGGATGGTTGCAACGATCAAACCATGTTCTAAAGGGATGTTGCCCATTATTGTTTGTCCTCTTCTGCACCTGGCTCACGTTTGCCAAGATGGAATGCAGCGACAAGCGCGCCAAGCAATAACATCGCAGCAACTTCAACCAGTAATAAGTACTGAGTAAAGAGTGTTGTACCAACTTGTTTTGGACCTACAACTTCAGCACCCATTAGAGCGCCAGCAGTTGTGTAGTCTGACTTCAGCATCCAAACAAGGATTAAACCCATAAGGAAGCTCATCAACGCAGGATAAGCCCACGCAGATGAAGTCAGCCATTTGCTTTCCTGTTCAACAGTATCCTGCCCAAGGTTTAGCATCATCACTACGAATACGAACAGCACCATAATTGCGCCGGCGTAAACAATAATTTCAAGTGCACCAGCGAATGGCGCACCTACGATCATGAAGATACCCGCTACCGCAAGTAAAGAGATGATCAAGCTTAATAAAGCATGTACAGGGTTCGTGTTGGTTACAACACGAACGGTAGAGACGATGGCCACAAGTGCCATCAAATAAAATGGCCACATCATGGTAATAGACTCCGTACATCAACTGGCGTGCTTTCGCGCTGCGCCTGACCTTTATCTTTACCAGCAACAGCCATACCTGTTACACGGTAAAAGTTGTATTCTGGGTATTTACCAGGACCAGAAATGAGTAAGTTTTCTTTCTCATATACCAAGTCTTGACGAACATATTCACCTAACTCAAAGTCAGGTGTCATTTGAATCGCAGTTGTTGGACATGCTTCTTCACACATACCGCAGAAAATACAACGAGAGAAGTTAATACGGAAAAACTCCGGATACCAACGACCATCTTCTTTTTCAGCTTTTTGTAGTGAAATACAGCCTACTGGACATGCAACCGCACAAAGGTTACATGCAACACAGCGTTCTTCGCCATCAGGGTCACGCGTTAATACAATACGACCACGGAAACGCGGTGGTACGATATCTTCGCCTTTAACCTCTGGATATAAAATGGTGTCACGTTTACGCGTCACGTGTGAGAAAACCATCCACAGTGAACGTACAATTGACCCAAATCCAGCTAGAAATTTAAACATTTTATTCTCCCTGCTGTCTTAGGCCTGATTCATCAGAATCACAGCACCAGTTACCAGAAGGTTAACCAACGCCAATGGCAAGCAAATTTTCCAACCAAAGTTCATCACTTGGTCATAACGTGGACGCATTAAAGAACCACGAGCCAAGACAAACATCATTACAAAGAATGCTGTTTTAATAATGAACCAGAACGCTGCTGGAACGAATGGAATTTCTAAGTTGAATGGCGCTAACCAACCACCGAAGAATAAGGTTACGATAAGCGCAGAGATCAGTACTACGTTGACGTATTCCGCAACGAAGAACATACCCCATTTCATACCACCGTATTCGACATGGTAACCTTCCGCCAATTCTTGTTCTGCTTCAGGTTGGTCAAATGGGTGACGATGCGTTACCGCAACACCCGCAACCACAAAGATTAAGAAACCTAAGAACTGAGGAATAACAAACCAAACATCACGTTGCGCTTCTACAATTTCACGCATATTGAATGAGCCAGCAATTGCAACCACACCCATCAATGAAATACCCAAGAACACTTCATACGAAATGGTTTGAGCTGCAGAACGTAGACCACCCAATAATGCATATTTGTTGTTTGATGACCAACCACCGAACAATACTGCGTATACCGCAATACCTGCCATTGCCATAAAGAACAATAGGCCGATGCTCATGTCTGAGACACCTAAGTAAGGTGAAACAGGAATAACCATGAACGACAGCACCGCAGTTGCCATCGCAACTGCTGGAGCCATACGGAAAGTAAGTTTGTCAGCAAACTTTGGTGTCCAGTCTTCCTTGAACATGATTTTCAACATGTCGGCAACGATCTGGAACATACCACCCGGACCTACGCGGTTCGGACCGTAACGGTCTTGCCACAAGCCGAGTAAACGACGCTCGATGAAAGACATCAACGCTGCGATCAATACTACAACCAGTAAGATCACAATAGCTTGCAGCACTGAATAGGCGATTGGCCAGTTTTCAGCCCACAGCGGCGTTTGACGGATTAATTCTTGTTCCATGAATTACACTCCTACCGCGACTGAAACAGGTTCTGCAAGCGATACTGTAGGTGCAATACCCACTGGATAACCGATATAACCTGTTGGTAAGTATTCAATCACTTGAACTGGAAGAACGATTTCAGCTTCACCAGTTTTCACTGTGATCTTCTGACCATCTTGAACATTCAAACGAGCAGCATCTTGTTCACCCACAGCAAACATTGCTTCTGGAATACGTGATTCCATCGCAGGCGTTTTCACTGTAAATTCACCTGAAGCGAAAATATGGTGCATTGGTACAAGACGGAAGCTTTCAGGGTTTGCAACCACTGGCGCTGGCGCTACAAATGTACGTGCAGGACGTTTTACTAGGCGATCGAATAAACGAATACCAGCATCACCACCTTTTAAGTGCCCCCCCACGTTGTCTTGGAATTTATTCCAAGCTTGTGGTGAGTTCCAACCTGCAGACCAAGCAAATGGTACAAGTGCAGCTGGAGTTTGGTTACCTACATAACCTTCCATTGAGAACGTCAACGCAGAGTCTTTATCGACTGGTTGCTTAGGTTCGTGAATAGAAAGTGGTGCACGCATTGCAGTACGACCAGAGTAACGACGTGGTTCACGAGCTACTTTAAGACCATGTACACGGAAGCCCGCATTTGGTGCTACATCTTGAATCGCTTCAAGTGCAGGTACGTTTTTCGCAACTGACTCGATGACGTCATCAAGTAATGTCCAAGAAATTGCCTTACCTTTAAGACCTGTTTCTAGGGCATGTAACCAACGCCAAGATTCTTTAATCGCAAGTTCTGGTTTGTAGTAGCTTGGGTCATACACTTGGTAGAAACGTTGTGCACGGCCTTCTTGCGATACCACAGTACCATCACCTTCAGCGAAACTTGCAGCAGAAAGAACGATATCTGCTTTTTTCACAGTTTCAGTTTCAGAGTGATCTAATACAATCACATCTTTACCCGAAAGCGCTGCATTCACTTGCGCTGCTGGTAAACGACGATAAAGATCGTTTTCAACCACAATCACTGCATCAAAATCTTGTGCAAATGCTTGCTCAAGGCTTTGACCACCCAAGATTGCCAAGCCCATTGAGTTCACTTCAGGAACAGTCAATGTCAAACCTGCATTTGAACCAAGGTTTTGTGCAACTTGCGCTGCTGCTTCCATGATTGATGCGTCTTGTAAGCTTGTACCAGAGATGATCAATGGTTTTTTCGCAGCTTTTAAGGTGTCAGCAATGGTTTGTGCAAATGCTTTCGCATCATCAGCAAGACCAGTAATGCTCTCGCCTGCTACTGCTGCAGCAACCGCAAAACCTAAACGCGCGATGTCGTTAGGAGAAGCAACCACTTCACCTGTTGCAACGTCAGCTAAACGTGTTTGAGTCGCAGCAAGAATGTAGATTGGAGATTTTTCATCTTGACCAATACGTTGTACAGGTTCAGCCAACCATTCTTGAGTACGACGCTCTGCTGCCATTTCTTTGGCTTTGTTTTTCGCCGCTTGACGAACAGACAATGCCATACGTGGCGCAGTTTGGGTTAAATCTTCACCCAAAATTAGCACTGCATCATAGCTTTCAATTTCACGCATTGTTGGGTTGTAAACACCCTCTGTTTGCATGATTGATGCCGCTAACTCAACCAAGTTTTGCTCTTTTTGAGACATACCTGTTGAGTAGTTTTCCTGACCTACTAATTCACGAAGCGCGAAGTTAGATTCAAGTGATGCACGTGGTGAACCGATACCCAATACTTTTTTAGCTTGGATATTTTCAATCACGGTATCAAGTGCTTGATCTACAGAAACTGTAGTCACGTTGCCGGCAGTACGGAACTGCGGTTGACGTGGACGATCTGCACGGTTCACATAACCTGTACCGAAACGACCTTTATCGCATAGGAAGTATTGGTTCACGTCACCGTTAAAGCGGTTTTCTACACGACGTAGTTCGCCATAACGCTCACCCGGAGAAATGTTACAACCTGAAGAACAGCCTTGGCATACGCTTGGCGCATACTGCATGTCCCACTTACGGTTATAGCGTTCTGAGTGAGTTTTATCCGTGAATACACCTGTTGGACATACTTCAGTCAAGTTACCAGAGAATTCAGATTCTAAAGTTCCTGATTCTGGGCGGCCAAAGTAAACACGTGATGCACTTGCATAAACACCGAAGTCTGTACCACCAGCATAATCTTTGTAGTAACGAACACAACGGTAGCACGCGATACAACGGTTCATTTCGTGAGAAATGAATGAGCCTAACTCTTGGTTGTAATGCGTACGTTTTGTGAAACGGTAGCGACGACGATCATGTTGTGTCATCACAGTCATATCTTGTAAATGACAGTGACCACCTTCTTCACACACTGGACAGTCGTGTGGGTGATTCGTCATTAAGAATTCTACAATTGAAGCACGGAAGTTTTTCGCTTCGTTATCTTCAATAGAGATATAGGTATTGTCAGCTGCTGGTGTCATACATGACATGACCAAACGACCACGGGTATCTTCCGGATTCGCATATTGAGTCACAGCACATTGACGGCAAGAACCGACAGAACCTAAGGATGGATGCCAACAAAAGTACGGGATATCAATACCCAAAGACAAACATGCTTGTAGCAAGTTCTCTGAGCCATTGACTTCGTACGATTTGCCATCGACATGAATTGTAGCCATAGTCGAATTCCTTAAACTTGTTCGGCGTTGCTAACTTGAGCAGCAGCATTCACTACTTTTGCTTCAAATTCGCCACGGAAATGTTTGAGCGCGCCCATAAGCGGTTCCATTGCACCCGGTGCATGGGCACAGAAAGTTTTACCAATCCAAAGCTTACGAGTAAGTTCTTGTAAGTGATCGATATCTTCTTTCTTACCTTCGCCATTTTCTAAAGCTTTTAATGCTTTAACAGCCCAAGGTAGACCATCACGGCAAGGCGTACAGAAACCACATGATTCACGCGCGAAGAATTCTTCTAAGTTACGTGTCGCAGAAACCATACACTGAGTTTCATCAACAACCATCAGCAAACACGTACCTAAACGTGAACCTGCTTTCATGATGCTCTCAGCATCCATAGGAAGATCGATGTGTTCAGCAGCAAGGAAGTCGGTAGACGCACCACCTGGCAACCAAGCTTTTAGTTTAAGACCATCACGCATACCACCAGCATGATCTTCAATCACTTCACGCGCAGTCGTACCAAATGGCAGCTCCCAAAGACCTGGGAATTTTACTTTGCCTGAAGCGCCGTAAATTTTTGTGCCTGGATCTTTCGACTTACCTTCAGATAAACCGATGTACCATTCAGGACCACGAAGCATAATTGCTGGTAAGTTGTTGTAAGTCTCTACGTTATTGACAATCGTAGGACGACCCCAAGCACCTGCAACTTGCGGGAATGGCGGTTTAGTACGTGGGTTTGCACGACGACCTTCAAGCGAGTTAATCAATGCAGTTTCTTCACCACAGATATAACGACCCGCACCGGTATGTACGTGTAAATCAAAGCTCCAACCTGTTCCTTGAATATTTTCACCCAAGTAACCTTTGGCACGAATTTGATCAAGCGCTTCATTTAAGTAGCCAGCAGCTTCGATGTATTCGCCACGGATGAAGATATAACCTTGTGTTGCTTCTAATGTATAAGCAGCAATCAACATACCTTCAATCAGTTGGTGAGGAAGTTTTTCCATCAACAAACGGTCTTTGAACGTACCTGGTTCCATTTCATCGGCATTACAGATCAGGTAACGTGGGCCTGAGTTATCGTTTGGTGCCATAAGCGACCATTTGATCCCTGCAGGGAAACCAGCACCACCACGACCTTTTACAGTCGCTGCTTTAATAACATCAAGCACTTCTTTTGGTTGCATGCCAATTGCTTTTTTAAAGCCAGCATAACCCTCAAGTGCTTCATAATCGTCTGCACTGCGTACGTGTTCCTGTTTACTCAAACGCCAAGTTAATGGGTGAGTTTCTGGGTTACCGTCGCCATAAATTGGTTTTGGTTCAGTATTCATACATACTTCTCCAATAACTGTTTAATTGAAGTCACTTCAACTAGACCGTGAGTGTCTTCGTCAATCATTAACGTCGGACCTTTATCACAGTTCCCCAAACAGCAAATTGGCAGTAGCGTAAAACGACCATCAGCAGTCGTTTGGCCAAATGAAATACCCAATTCACGTTGGAATGCTTCAGCAAGCGTTTCCGCACCCATCAAGAAGCAAGCGATCGAATCACATAATAAAATTACGTGACGGCCTACTGGCTGACGGTAAATACGGTTATAGAACGTTGCAACACCTTCTAAGTCTGCAAGAGTCATGCTAAGCATTTGTGCAATAGCATTCATCTGAGCATCATCTACCCAGCCATTACGGCGTTGTACACATTTCAATGCATCAAGACATGCTGCACGAGGGTACGGGTAGTGACCGATGTGATGTTCGATATCGTGGATTTCTTCCGCAGTTAAAATCCCTTCAACGTTCACACGCGGTTTTTTGTCAGTCAAAATCATCATAATGCGATTACCCCTTAGCGATCCACGTCAGCCATTACGACGTCAATTGTCGCTAAATAAATGATTAAGTCAGACATTAAGCTGCCGTTAATCACAGAAGGCATTTGCTGTAAATGCGTGAAAGTTGGTGTACGGATACGGGTACGGTAACTCATGGTTGACTTGTCTGAAGTCAAGTAGTAGTTCGACGCGCCTTTTACCACTTCCGCCATTACAGAGCTTTCGCCTGCTGGCATTACAGGACCCCATGACACGCTCAAGAAGTGCGTAATCAAAGTTTCGATGTCTTGTAAAGTCTTGTCTTTTGGTGGTGGAACAGCCAGTGGATGGTCTGCTTTATGTGCACCAGAAGGCATGTTATCTAAACATTGCTTGATGATTTTTAGTGATTCTTCAATTTCACGGAAGTGAACAATCACACGCGCATAAGCATCGCCTTCGTACTCAAGTGGTACATCGAAGTCGTAGTTTTCATAACCGCTATAAGGACGGTATTTACGTACGTCGAAATCAATACCTGTTGCACGTAGACCAGTACCTGTTACACCCCAAGCCAATGCAGATTTTGCATCGTACTGAGCAACGTTACGGGTACGACCAATAAACACAGAGTTTTTAAGTGCTGCTGTGTAATATTCGTTCATACGTTTAGGCATCCATTCGAGAATTTCACGAATGAGTTTTTGCCAGTTGTTTGGAAGGTCATGCGCAGTACCACCAATACGGAACCATGCTGGGTGCATACGGTAGCCTGTGATCGCCTCAATAGCGTCATAGATTTTTTGACGATCGGCGAACATATAGAACACTGGCGTCATACCGCCGGCATCCTGAATTGCTGTACCAATGAACAATAAGTGGTTATTGATACGGAACAATTCAGACATCATGACACGGATACATTGTGCACGGTCAGGAACGGTGATGCCTGCCATTTGTTCCACGCCCATCACATAAGGCATGTTTTGCGCACAACCACCTAGGTAGTCGACACGGTCAGTATAAGGAATGAATGAATGCCAGGTTTGACGTTCAGCCATCTTTTCCACACCACGGTGGTGATAACCGATGTCAGGCACACAGTCTTTCACTTCTTCGCCATCTAACTGCAAGATCACACGGAATGCACCGTGCGCAGATGGATGGTTCGGACCCAAGTTCAGGAACATGAAGTCTTCGTCGGCATTACCGCGTTTTAGACCCCAGTCTTCAGGAACAAAGCGCAAGTGTTCTTGCTCGAAATCCTGTTTCGCCTGGTTCTGCATATATGGGGTATATTCAGTGGCACGTGCAGAATATTCTTTACGAAGCGGGTGACCTTCCCAATACGTTGGCAACAAGATACGACGGAGCATTGGATGCCCTTCGAAGTTAATGCCAAACATATCGTATGCTTCACGTTCGTACCAGTTGGCATTTGGCCAAATGTTGGTTGCTGTTGGAAGATTTACATCATTCTCATTCAACGCAACTTTAATACGAATATCACTGTTACGCTCTAGCGATAACAAATGATAGAACACGGTGAAGTCAGACGCAGGTAAACCGTCGCGGTGCGTACGTAAACGCTCATCTACCGCCGACAAGTCAAATAGCATCACGTATGGACGTGACACTGTGCGCAAGAACATTAAAACTTCTTGTACACGTGCGCGCTCAACCCAGACTGTTGGAAAGTCTTCAAAAGTCGTTTGCACGTAGAAGTTCTCACCAAACTTGGTTTTGAGCTCTTCTACAATTGCAAATGCAGGGCGTGAATCAACAGGCGTTGATTCTGGCATAGCAATGTCAGTTTCAGCCATTAGCTTGGCTTCCTATTTAATACAAATTCAGTCAATCAAAACGACAATTACACCCAGACCGGGTGTATCAATATTTCATCGTAAAGATTATTTAATTTCATCCATTGAGCGCAGGTTTTTCACCGCAATACGCTCTGCATTTTTACGGTCACGTTCTGGCATCATCTTTGGCTTATACACTGGCTTAAGATCATCACCAATAACCGCAGAAAGTGGTCGGCGCTCAAGTTGAATCTGGTCTTGCAATAACATCAATGCCTGAATTAAAGCTTCAGGACGTGGTGGGCAACCTGGGATATATACATCGACAGGGATGATTTTATCCACACCTTGTACAACTGAATAAATGTCGTACATACCACCAGAGTTTGCACATGCGCCCATTGAGATTACCCATTTAGGCTCAAGCATTTGCTCGTACAAACGTTGAATTACAGGCGCCATTTTCATGAAGCAAGTACCTGCAACAATCATCAAGTCAGCCTGACGTGGTGAAGCACGAATAACCTCGGCACCAAAACGTGACAAGTCATGCACGCCTGTTAAAGTCGTTGCATACTCTACGTAGCAGCAAGATGTACCAAAGTTAAACGGCCAAACTGAGTTCTTACGACCCCAGTTTACTGCTGTATGTGCCACGTCCTCTAAACGAGTCATGAACACATTTTTATTCACTTCTTCTTCAAGCGGATCTGTAACGATTTGACGCTCTTGAAGTGGATATTGGTCAGCATCCGGATTCGCACGGGTTAAGGTATATTTCATCCCGTATTACTCCTTGTCAGATGATGCAGTCGGTGATTTAGGTTTCACACGACCAGATGATTGCGCTGGAATTTGACCCGTAGGGTCCATAACCAACTCTTCAATAGAGTTAAAGCGTGTGATTTCTGCGATGTCCATATTTGGCGAACCAACTTTAGGTTTAATTCCTGCCGCTTTACGTTTGTCAGAAGGTGACCAATTTAAACCACCAGTAGACAACTCATAAACCAAACCAGCAAGTAAAACTAAAATAAAGACTGCTGCAGCTGCAAAACCAACCCAACCTGTCTCACGAACAGATGATGCCCATGCATAAAGGTAAAGTGCTTCGATATCAAACACGACGAAGAAAATTGCAACTAAATAGAATTTCGCAGACAAGCGAATACGTGCACCACCAGCACCTACTACACCTGACTCAAACTGCTCTTGCTTAGCACGACCCCATGATTTACCCCCAAGGAGTAAAGGGACGGTCAGCATAAAGACGCAAAGGAATGTAACGCCGATCACGAAGGCAATAATTGCCCAATCGTATGGAGTAATGGCACTCATGCGGGGATAACTCCTGGCAGGCCTATTTATTAACAAAGAATGTATGTATTGGCCTTCAAATACACCAAACACAAAATTAATCCCGCCAATTGTACCTGATTGACACGGCTTGTTGCTAGCTTATCGGTATTCGTCTTTAGGATGATTTTTTAATCATTTCAGCATTAAAGTCAGCTTTACTCCCTTAAAATTAGGATTGATCGTTTATATGAATTAAATTTAATTTTTTTATTATTTTTTCTACTTAGTGGATTTTTTACAAAAATTATGACTGGCTAGTTTTATTAAAAAAGGCGCATGAATTAAGTGGGATTACTTCTTTTTGCAAGAATTGATGAAATAGACTATTTATTTTCTAAATACAAGTTACACCTATTTTAGATGAATTACTGAACAAATTAAGTTATTCATCGGCACAAAATAACCTCCCTCCCGTTTAACTTTGGAAATGTCCTATTTACTCAAATTTGGCTTTGTTGTGGATTTTTTGCAACACTTTGACATCCAATTTAAAGAATGTGATATTGGTAGATAAAACACAATAAGCAATCACAACGGAGAGACAATAATGACTTTAGAATTCACGCATAAACCGGATTATTTTCTATCTGCGCAGCTTGTGATCCATCATATTAAAAACTATTTAGAAAAGCACCCAGATGCTCAGAATGCGATTTTTGATTTACGCGATGTTTATGAATTACTTCGCCAAGACTTAGCTTCTGCAACCACTAATTTAAACGGTATCATGAACATTGCAGATGAATATAAGCTCGAAACTTTAAATGGCGATCAAAAGCTCATTAGCAATTATTCAATTGATGCCAAAAATAATTCACTATTAATTGATTTCAATGCCGATGCTCTCGCTGCTTTAAAAGACGGCAAGCCCATTATTGAGCCAGATGCAACAATTACCGAATAAGTTTATTTAATTCAACAAAGCCTATATAAAAAGCCATTCAAAATTGAATGGCTTTTTATATAGGCTTAAATAAAATGATAAGCAATAACGTCTTTAATTTGCATCAGGCTCGTTTAAATCCTTCGACTCTGCTTTACGCTTGGATTGCTTTTTAAAACGTGTGGCAGGCCAACGCATTGTGAAACGTGCCCCCCCCAACTCAGGACTTGCATCAATCACCACCGTACCACCAAACCAATAGGCAATACGACTCACAATGGAAAGTCCGAGACCATAACCACCCGATGCACGAGTACGACTATCATCTAGACGCGCAAAAGCATCAAAAATACGCTGACGATCTTCTTCTGGAATACCAGGCCCATCATCCTCTACACAGATATAGGCCATTCCATCATCATCAACACCACCACTCATCAATACGCGATCATCACAATAACGCACCGCATTACCGACCAAGTTTTGAATCACACGGTGCAAATAACGACGTTCGGTTTCAACAATCACACCTATAGGTGGAGCTTGCAGCTCAAGCTGTTTGCCGGTTTTGAGTGCCTCAGTTTCAATCAATACTTGATCCAACACTTCAAACAGACTGACATCTTCAAATTCTAAAGATGGCATGCCCTGCTCAAGTTTGGCATAAGTCATGATTTCATCAATTAAAGTATTCAGCGCTTCAATATCTTTATCAATCTGTTCGACTTGCTGCTGACGATAGTCATAATCATCTTCATCCGCCATCATTTCTACGCCAAAGCGAATACGCGCAACAGGTGTCCGCAACTCATGCGATACCGCACGCATTAATTCACGTTGCGCCTCAATTAAACGCTCAATATGGTCAGACATCGAGTTATAGCTAGACGCCAAAGTACCAAACTCATCTGTACCATCTACAGGTAGACGTACAGTTAAATCACCACCCTTCATTTTATTCAATGCATAATTTACTGCACGCAGTTTGCGCTGCATTGGAATTAACAAACCATACACACCCAAGCTCAAGACAAACAAGCTAAGCAAGGTGATCCCTGCTGCCAATTGGAATGGCATCCAATTAAATAGCGGCACAGGCCCCATAACCAAAACTTCAGAGGTTGAGCTTGGAATAGGTGAAACGATTGAAATCGTTGTACCACGCTCAGTTGCACTATCACGATATAAAATAATGCTGTGATCGAGTCTGAGACGGCCTATTTGTTCCGAATCTAGTGGTAAATTTTGAACACTCTGAATGGAAATAGGATAAGAAAAATGATGCTGAATTTTTTCTAAATACTGCTTTTCTTGACCAGGGTAATAAACCAAATAATCAAGAATGAAGACAGGCAATGCTTTCATCTGGCGTTCGGTAATATTATCAGCCTTGATATAAAGCAAATGCTCAGGGTCGTCTTTTAAACCCAAAATAATATATGCAGCCGTGGTTTGTGCATCCCAACGAACAACAGCTTTACGCTCTTCAATTCGTTTGGATTCCGCACGGGTTAAATCGACTTGATTCGACTTAACATAATAGATGGGCAACTCAAGCAAATCCGATGCATCAGACACCCAATCTGACTTTTGCTGCTCATTTGGCTGACGCGCTATGCCTTCACTAATAATAAAGGCAAGCCCATCGGTAAGAGACTCACGATACTCTTGCGCGCGCTGGTAGTTAATAATTTGTACCAGCAAATAGCCGAATGTTGCGACGAGAAAGACTAATATCAGTAGTCCTGCATAGACGCGCAAGAATATGCTGTGTTTAAACACGTATGAAGTGTCCTACATGGCCAAAGTGTGGTTCGGCATTTTACATTAAATGCCGTTGGTTTCTTTCACAAATAAGTAACCTTTACTACGTACGGTTTTAATACGTTTCGGGTTTTCTGGATCATCACCAATTTTTGGACGAATACGTGAAATACGTACATCGATTGAACGGTCTTGACCATCGTACTCAATACCACGTAGACGCTCAAAAATATCTTCACGAGATAAAATGCGACCCGCATTTGAAGCCAACAACCACAACAAATCGTATTCTGCACTTGTGAAATCAACCAATTCATTATTCAGCGTTACTGAACGACCACCATTATCAATAACCAGGTCATCAAATTCGATACGCTGTGCAACTTCATCTTCAGGTGCTTTGTCTGTACGGCGTAATAATGCACGGATACGCGCAAGCAATACACGTGGTTGAACAGGTTTAGCGACATAGTCATCTGCACCCATTTCTAGACCCAATACTTGATCCATATCTTCAGTACGTGCAGTCAACATTAAAATTGGTTGATGGTAGTGTGGACGAACTTCACGGCAAATGGTTAAACCATCTGCACCAGGAAGCATCACATCAAGCAATACCATATCTGGTTGTTCAGCGATAATACGGCGGATTGCACGGTTACCGTCTGGTTCTACCCCAACTTCAAGTCCATTACGGATTAAGTATTCCTGAGTTAAACGAGCGAGACGCTCATCATCTTCAACAATTAAAATTTTAGGTAACTTTTCTTCTTGGCTCATTGACTGCCCCTTATTTGGTGGGCGTATCCTATTTGAAATCCGATAGATACGCTTAAATATAATTTGCAATATACACACGTTTACATTGTAAACAAGATGACATTCACGAAACTGATACATCAATATCGTATTTTGTAATAATTTTTAACCAGCCAATTTATGTGAATTGATTCACTATTCATTTATTTGATGCATTGCTCACATAATCAACAAATTAAAAATTAGTAAGATTTTGATCGCATAAAAACTGACTAGTTAATTCACAAGTTTTTCTGGGTTTATTTAGTTATCCACAATGTTATCTATAAGCACAATTTTCTGACTTTGCTATGCTATGCCCTTGTCCAATAAGGCATATACAACAAAGATAAAAAACAGGGATTTTGACGCAACGGAAAGCTGTTCAAACTGACCAAACTTTTTAGATGAATGTCAATATTGATCTACCCTAAATTTTCCCGTATCTTGTGTTCAATTAATTTTAAACCACTAGGTCTTGTGTTTAAACCTCAAACACTGTGGCATAGTTTTTGCCCAGTTCAAACGGTCCATAACATAAAAATAGATGACAAATGGAGCTATGCTAGCATGAGCGTAACGAATTCAACCCCTGGTCAAATTCAGGTGATTAAACGCACCGGTGACGTTGCACCTTTTGACGCAGAAAAAATATCTGTCGCAATTGGTAAAGCATTTTTGGCCGTTGAAGGCCAGCAAAGCGCTGACTCCAGCCGTATTCACGACCGTATTTCTCAATTGACTGAAATGGTATTGAATACTTTTAACCGCCGTTTACCTTCTGGCGGTACAATCCATATTGAAGAAATTCAGGATCAGGTTGAACTTGCGCTTATGCGTACAGGTGAGCAAAAAGTTGCTCGCTCTTACGTGATTTACCGTGAGCAACGTGCTGAAGCGCGTAAACAAACAGGTGCAAATCACCACCCTACACTTCAAGTGACTGGTTCAAATGGTCAACTTAAACCACTTGATCTTGGTGCTTTAGAAGCAAGCATTGCGAAAGCTGCTGAAGGCTTAGAAGGTATCGATGTTCAAGCGATTATCGATGAAACTGTAAAAAACCTTTACAACGGCGTAAAAGAGTCTGACATCTCTACAACCATGATGATGGCAACTCGTACCCGTATCGAACAAGAACCTAACTACACGTATGTGACTGCACGCTTACTTCGTAACGACCTTGTTGCAACCGGTTTAGAATTCTTAGGCTTAGCTGCTGACACCAATGAAGCAGATGCACTTGAAACTTTCTTGAAGAAAGGTATCGAGTTAGATCTTCTTTCTCCAGACTTATTAAACTTTGACCTTGCAAAATTGGCTGCGGCGATTCAACCAGAACGCTCTAACCAATTTACTTACTTAGGTCTACAAACATTATTTGACCGTTACTTCATCCACTCGGATGGCGTACGTTTCGAATTACCGCAATTGTTCTTCATGCGTGTTTCGATGGGTCTTTCGCTAAATGAACAAGATAAAGAAGCTCGTGCAATCGAGTTCTACAATTTGTTATCTAGCTTCGACTACATGGCATCTACACCAACACTATTTAACTCAGGTACTTTACGTCCACAGTTATCTAGCTGCTACTTAACTACAATTGCCGATGACCTTTACAATATTTATGGCGCTATGCGTGATAACGCAATGTTGTCTAAATGGGCAGGCGGTTTAGGTAATGACTGGACACCTGTTCGTGCATTGAACTCTTATATCAAAGGCACAAACGGTAAGTCTCAAGGTGTTGTACCTTTCCTTAAAGTTGCCAACGATACTGCCGTTGCAGTAAACCAAGGTGGTAAACGTAAAGGTGCAGTATGTGCATACCTAGAAACTTGGCACTTGGACATTGAAGAATTCCTAGAGCTTCGTAAAAACACGGGTGATGACCGTCGTCGTACGCATGACATGAACACAGCAAACTGGGTTCCTGACTTATTTATGCAACGTGTGTTTGAAGATGCTGAATGGACACTATTCACACCATCTGAAACACCTGACCTGCATGACTTAACAGGTAGCGAGTTTGCAGAACGCTATGCTTACTACGAAGGCATTGCGAAAGAAACCAACATGCTTCATAAGAAAATCCGTGCGAAAGACTTATGGCGCAAAATGCTTTCTATGTTGTTCGAAACTGGTCACCCTTGGATCACATTTAAAGACGTATGTAACTTACGTTCTCCACAGCAACACGTGGGCGTTGTTCACTCATCGAACTTGTGTACTGAGATCACACTCAATACAAACCAAGACGAAATCGCGGTATGTAACTTAGGTTCGATCAACCTTGTACAACACGTTCAAGGCGGCGTACTAGATCGTGAAAAACTTGCGCGTACAGTAAAAACTGCTGTTCGTATGCTCGATAACGTGATTGACATTAACTACTACGCTGTTCCTCAAGCGCGTAATTCGAACTTGAAACACCGCCCAGTTGGTATGGGCATCATGGGCTTCCAAGATGCACTATATGAAATGAAGATGGCTTACGGTTCTGATGCTGCTGTAGAGTTTGCAGACGAATCTATGGAAGTGATTTCTTACTACGCAATTCAAACGTCTAGCGACCTTGCAATTGAACGTGGTACTTACGAAACATTTAAAGGTTCATTGTGGGATCAAGGTATCTTACCAATCGACTCTTTAGACATCGTTGCGAAGTCTCGTCCAGACCGTATGTTCGAAGTTGACCGTACACAACGTTTAGACTGGGACACTTTACGTGCCAAAGTTCAAAAAGACGGTATGCGTAACTCAAACGTAATGGCGATTGCTCCGACTGCAACCATTTCGAACATTTGTGGTGTGTCTCAATCAATCGAGCCAACATTCCAAAATTTGTATGTGAAATCTAACCTTTCTGGTGAATTCACAGTGATTAACCCTTACCTAGTTCGCGCATTGAAAGACCGTGGTCTTTGGGACTCTGTAATGGTAAATGACCTGAAACACTTCGAAGGTTCGGTACAAAAAATTGCACGTATTCCTGAAGAGCTGAAAGCAATCTTCGCGACTGCGTTCGAAGTTGAGCCACGTTGGATTGTTGATGCTGCATCGCGTCGTCAAAAATGGATCGACCAAGCTCAGTCTCTTAACCTTTACATCTCTGGTGCAAACGGTAAGAAACTAGATATGACTTACAAAATGGCGTGGTTACGTGGTCTTAAGACGACTTATTACCTACGCGCATTGGGTGCTACATCTGCTGAAAAATCAACCATTAACACTGGCGCATTAAACGCAGTGAAACCAACAACAGTTGCCGCACCTGTCGCTGCAGTTGCGAAAGAAGAACCTAAAGCTGAAGCTCCTGCTGAAGAAGAAGGTTTTGGTCAAGCAGCACCAGTGCCAATGGCATGTTCAATTGACAACCCTGATTGTGAAGCTTGTCAGTAATCTGACAGGTTTTAATCCCCCTAAATCCCCCTTTGTAAAGGGGGACTTCCTAAAACCCTTTTGGATTCAAGGAAGCCCCTCTTTTTTAAAGAGGGGTTTGGGGAGATTTAAAAATTAAAAATAAATAAAGGACTTCCACCATGCCACATATGACGCATAACTATCAGTTAGGGTTAATTGCCTTGGTGGTTTCCTTTATTTTGACTTTTTATGTTCCGATCGCCTATTTCTGGTTTAAGGCATATAAAACGCGTAATCAAAATAAGTAGTGGGGATATTTGCTCTACCGAATAAAATTAGAGCATCCATCGACAAAACTTGATTTTGCTTACTCAAATTGAGCGTATAGTAGGACATCTCAGCGCGACTGGATGTCTATAAAAGATATAAAGCAACGTAGAGAGAATTGATATGTCTATCCTAAGTTGGGACGATTTCGAAGATGATGAACCGAAACAAGCTGCACAAGCTAACCAGCCTGCGCCCGTCGAACCGAAGAAAACGACTGATTCGCAAGTGGTATCTCATGCACAGCACTCATCGCCGAATTTGGCAGCTGCACAACCCACTCGAACCAATTCAAGTCGAACAACAGATCCAACCGATCCGTTGGCAAGAGCATCTAACGCCTTAGAAAATCTAGATGTTGCACCTGGCTTAGAAGAGCTTGAAATGGGTGCTCAGCGTGTTCAAGTTGATGATAAAGCGATGATCAACTGCCGCGCCGACTTAAACCAACTTGTACCATTCAAATACGAATGGGCTTGGCAAAAGTACCTAGACGGATGTGCAAACCACTGGATGCCTCAAGAAGTCAACATGACTCAAGACATCGCATTGTGGAAGTCTGAAAATGGTTTAACTGAAGATGAGCGTACGATTGTAATGCGTTCTCTTGGTTTCTTCTCGACTGCTGACTCATTGGTTGCAAATAACTTGGTTCTTGCAATCTACCGTCACATTACTAACCCAGAATGCCGTCAGTACATTTTGCGTCAGTCTTTTGAAGAAGCGATTCACACACACGCTTACCAATACTGTATCGAATCTTTAGGTATGGATGAAGGCGAAGTCTTCAACATGTATCGTGAAATTCCATCAGTTGCACGTAAAGCTGCTTGGGGTCTGAAATATACTCAGTCTTTAAGTGATCCTACTTTCAAAACAGGTACACCTGAAACTGACCAAATCTTGCTTCGCAACTTGATCGCTTTCTACTGCGTGCTTGAAGGTATCTTCTTCTACTGTGGTTTCAGCCAAATCTTGTCTATGGGTCGCCGTAATAAGATGAATGGTGTTGCTGAGCAATTCCAATACATCCTACGTGATGAGTCTATGCACTTGAACTTTGGTATCGACATGATTAACCAAATCAAGATTGAGAACCCTCACCTATGGACTGCTGAGTTCCAAGAAGAAATCGTTCAGATGATTCTTGAAGGTACAATGCTTGAAATTGAATACGCACGTGACACTATGCCACGCGGTGTATTGGGTATGAATGCAGCGATGATGGAAGAATACTTGAAGTTCATCTGTAACCGTCGTTTAAGCCAATTAGGCTTACCTGAACAATTTGCTGGTGTGAATAACCCATTCCAGTGGATGTCAGAAATGATGGACTTACGTAAAGAGAAGAACTTCTTCGAAACTCGCGTAACTGACTACCAAACTGGTGGCGCGTTAAGCTGGTAATAATTTACTCAGTAAAATGTAAAAAAAGCGGAACCAATGTGTTCCGCTTTTTTATATAAAAAGAATCTCAATACAACAGCTTAAAAAGATATTTTGTTTGAATTTTAAACAAATCTGCTATGATAAATCAGTAAAAAATACATCATTTTCAAAATAACGCACATAATAATAGAGGTAAAAATGAAAGGTCAAATTCTAGATTATTCAATTCAAACCAATTTAGGCATTATCACCGCCGATGACCAAAAGCGTTATGAATTTACAGGGGCAGAATGGCGAGGACAAAATACGCCAAAACGTGGTGATCATGTTGACTTCGACATTAATCCTGAAGGAAAAGCGGTACAGGTATTTACTGCCTTAAGCAGTTCAAATCCAATCTACAACTTAACCGAACAGCTTGATAAAATATCAAACCAAGACCAAGCAGAATCACAATTTAATATGATTGATTGGTTTGTAAAATGCCTTAAAAACTATGCCAATTTCAAAGGCCGTGCACGTCGTAAAGAGTTTTGGTTTTTTACGCTAGTGCAATTCATCATACTCATCATCGCTCAAATCATTGATTCTGTCATCGGAACCGAGTTTGTACTTTATGCCCTCATCGTATTGGCATTATTAATTCCGAGTTTAGCTGTTTCTGTACGTCGTCTACATGACTTAAGCAAATCAGGCTGGTGGTATCTCATTGCGTTAATTCCCCTAATTGGTGCAATCATCCTTATTATCTGGTTTGCGACCGAAACAAAAGCTGAAGTCAATCAATGGGGACAACCTGCAAAATAGCTAAAAAATATAGAGAGGTGTTCACACTCACCTCTTCATTAAAATGTAAATTTAATTTTTAACACCATAACTTGAGAATAATATGAAGGGTCAAATATTAGATTTTTCAATTCAAACTAATACAGGCATTATTAGTGCTGAAGACCAAAAACACTACTCGTTCACTGGTGCTGATTGGCATGCTCAAAGGCCTCCTATGCGAGGCGACACTGTTGACTTTGCAATAGATGAAACTGGCCAAGCTGTGCAAGTTTATATTGCGTTACAGCAAAATTCGTTTCAGCACAATGCTCAACCCAATTTTAGCGAAGAAGAGGAAAATTACGATTTCTTTGCGTGGTCTTTTAAACCACTCAAGCAATTTGCTGTTTTTGAAGGTCGATCTCGTCGCAAAGAGTTTTGGTACTTTTGGTTATTTTGTATGTTAGTCACTGTCCTTGCTTCCGTTTGTGATTATATTATTGGTAGTGAGCCTTGGCTAGAAAATATCTCAAGCTTAATTTTATTGGTTCCAAGTTTAGCAATTGGCGCACGACGCTTACATGACACTGGACGTTCTGGTTGGTGGCAACTTTTAATGTTAACCATTATTGGTTTTATTCCTCTTATTATCTGGTGGGCAACCGATACCAAAGCGGAAAATAATCAATGGGGACAACCCGCTCGTGATCTTCAAATATAAAAAGGCGCTTCAAGCGCCTTTTACATTTTCAAGATTCAATTTAGCCATATTTGCGTGCAAAGTCTTCATCAGATGTACATAGATAAATAATGAACTCAATAAAAGCGACAATTGAAGGAATAAATGTCCAACAAAATAACAGGTAAACAATACCCCAACCTATTCGCCCTAAATAAAACTTGTGAATCCCGAAACCGCCGAGAAAAAAAGCCAAAATTGCTGCCACAATGCGACTCTTTTGACCATATTGTGTTCCCAACGCAGAAGGTACAGCAACTAAATAAATATTTGTAGCTTGCCCAATTCCATTCGTCTCAAAATCAACAAATTGCCCGCGTGCTGGAGCATTTTGGCCTTTCCAATCACTCCCCGTAAAGTGGTAACGATTTTGATCATCACCACTAATTACCCCCGTATTGCTTTGGACGGAAAAATCCAATATTTGCCCTTTCATACAACCATCCTCTCGTTATTCTCTTTTTCTATTGTCTTTATCGTAAGTATTTAAAATAACACAAAGACATATTAATTAAATTATATCATTAGCTTATCGTGCTAAATAACATTTAGAAAACATCAATCGCAGTGCATAGACCACAGCCATCGCAAAAATGGCATAGCCTGCTGGCTTAAGCAATAATGGGATACACAGCACTATCACGACAGTTAAAGGATAGAGAATTTTTTTCCATCCATGCTGGTGATGTAACTCATGCAATAAATACAAACTGGTGGTATAGAGTATTAAACTAATCGCCACAAAGTAGCTTTCTTTTTCCGAACTAATCATCGCTTCATGAGAAACCACATCGACTGCCGCGGCCAAACCTGCACCAATCGCAGCAATACTAATAAAGACAAAGAAATGCCCATAACCCCATGTGAAAGCCATTTTTCTGCTGTTCAGTCGCTCTGCGATACTAGTATCGAAGTACGACCACCACATAGTGAACATCATCATCAAACCACCCACCATCAGAAAAATGAGTTCAGTACTAAAGCGTTGATTATTTAGCGCATCAGCCATTGCCAATGAGCAACCGACAATAGACTCACCTAACACGATAATCGTCAGCAATGAATAGCGTTCTGAAATATGATGCGCATGCCATGGCGTCATATTGTGGGATTCAGCAAAAATCGGTACACACAGTTCAGCAATAGCAAGTAAAACAAATAAATAAACACTAAAATGAATGGGCGAAAAATGGAAAAATAGCCATCCAATTTGAACAAGGATGATGCCAAAGGCATAACGTAGTGCTGTTTTACGACGTGCTGTATCACTTCTCGCAACACGAAACCACTGTGTCACCAAGCCTAGACGCATGATGGCGTAACCAATAATAATTACATCAAAATCTTGCTGCTGAAATGCACTCGGTATGCCCGCTGCAATGACCAATGAACCAATGATCTGCACAAAGGTGAGAATTCGATAAAGTGCATCATCATTATCATAAGCCGATGCAAACCAACTAAAATTCATCCATGCCCACTACAAAGCAAAAAAGACCATGCCATATAGTGTTAGACCCTGTGCCAAATGATTTTCAATAATGGCGTGATGTAATTGTTGCCCTGCTGTCGCAATGGCAACCACAAAGATTAAATCGAACAGTAATTCTAATGAAGTCGCAACACGGTGTTTTTCATGCGGGTCGCGTGGAAAAAGTGGTTTTAGCCATTCTTGGGGTAATTGCAGAGACTTAGACATGCATTATCAGCTTTGTTGTTTTATGTCTGAATTTTTTCAAAAGCATGATATAGATACAAGGCTGTTTACAAAACTTTATGCTGCTCTTTTCTTACATCTAATGAAATATAAATTTCGAGTGAAGTTATAAATAGTTTTATGTAAATAGCGACCTAAGCCGCTATCCATAAGAATGTTCAAGATACCTTGGCTTGATTTAAGACTGCGACCATATCTGGTAAATCACTAAATATATGAATAATTTTTGCAGGCTCGGCATGTTGAATCTCTTCACTACCACCATAACCATAGCTCACAGCAATACCCTGAATTTGATTGCGGCGCGCGCCTAAAATGTCATATTCACGGTCACCAACCATCACACATTCAGCAGCATGAAGCTGTTCTTGCTGCAAAATATATTCAATCAAATCACCTTTATTGGTACGTTCACCATTCAGCTCACTACCATAAATTACCTTAAAATATTGGGCTAAATCAAAATGTTCCAATATTTGGCGGGCATAAACCGTTGGCTTTGCTGTTGCAACATACAAATGGAAACCTTGCTGCGTTAATTGCGCTAAAGTTTCAGCGACACCGACATAGACTTTATTTTCATACAAACCGGTCACAGCAAACCGTTCACGGTAACCTTGCAAAGCTTGATCAGCCAACACATCAGACACGTCCACGTTCAAAAGTTTAGCTAAAGATGCTTTAAGAGGCGGGCCAATAATCCAGTCAATATTCAGATCTTCAGCTATAGGATGCCCAATTTTTTCCAGGCCATAACGCGCCGAAGTAGTAATCCCAACTTTAGGATCGGTTAATGTTCCATCTAGATCGATCAATATATTCTTAATCACAGACTACACCCTATTCACTTCAGCAAAAAGACTATCGAGTGTTGACCCGATTTTGCCTATACTATCGCAAATTTAATATTTTAAGGACATCATTGTGCGCCCTACAGTACTTTGCTTTTCTGGTCTTGATCCATCAGGTGGTGCTGGCCTCCAAGCCGATATTGAAGCAATCGGTCAAAGTGGTGCACATGCCGCAATTGCCTGTACCGCATTAACCGTTCAAAATTCACAGCAGGTCTTTTCTTTTGAAGCGACACCTCGTGAATTATTGCTCGCTCAAGCCAATGCTGTGGTCGGTGATCTGCCTATTCGCACTGTAAAATCAGGCATGTTAGGAACCACTGATAATATTGCTGCACTTGCTGATTTTCTTCGTGAACATACCGAGTATAGTTATGTGCTCGACCCTGTATTAGTCGCAAATAGTGGTGGTTCATTGGGAGACCAAGCAACCCTTGTGAAAGCTTTCATTGAGTTGATTCCACTGGCAACAATTATTACTCCAAATACAGTTGAACTGAGAGCTTTAACTGGAGAACAAGATATTCAAGTAGCAACTGCTAAGCTATTTGAAATGGGAGCGAAAGCAATATTGGTCAAAGGCGGTCATGAAGATACCCCTGACTACATTCAAAATAGTTTATATATGAATGGCGAGCTTGTTTCTGAAACGCGTTGTCCGCGTTTAGCCGGTGAATATCATGGATCAGGCTGCTCCTTAGCCAGCTTTATTGCAGGTCGTTTGGCTCAAGGGGATGCGTTAAAAACTGCAGTTCATCATGCTGAAACATGGTTATTTGGTGTGTTGAAAAATGCCGAATCCCCTGTCGAAGGTGGACAAAAAATCCCGAAACGATTTGGCTGATCTATTCATGTAAAGTCATATTTAAAGTCAAAGCCCTAAATTCGTTTAGGGCTTTTTTATTCTCATTGCAGTGGATTACTCAGCTAAGAGCTAAGCTGAACACGATAAATGAGCGTCGGTATATCCCACGCACCGCCAGCAAATCCACGGCACATTTCGGTACGTGCTTGATAGGTTTTAATAAAGCGCTTGCCCGTCCAAGACCATTCTTCCACACTGTTACAATCACCAATACCACGACCACGTTGATTTGAAAAAATTTGACCTTCACTAAAACTACTGCCAGTCACTGTGACTATTTGCTTAACTTGCTTCAACTGGCGATCCATCACCCAATAGCCATTGCCAACATTATAAGCACCCCGCCAACATGGAACTTCAACCACGGCATATTGACTGTTTAAAGGAAAGATCACGACACGATCATCCGCTGAAAAGTTCGTATCAAAGACCAAAGGACAATCTTCTGCTGTTGTTGTATGCTTAATTTGCTTGAATATTTGTTTTGAGGTTGCGGAATGAATTAAGTGCCGCGCTTGCAAACCCTTTACATAGCTATTTATATTCACTTTGGGAATATTTTTTGGCTTTAAAACTTGATCAGAAGAAGCTGTGCTTTTACGTAATAAGGCAGAATTTGTCCCTATACGCTTTTGAAAGTCATCCATTCTCAGCAGCACTGCACTTGCACCATCGACAGATAAAGCCCAAGTAAACTTATTCCATTTCCACAGAATTGGCACTTTACCCTGCAAGGCTTGTATTAATTTCTGAGTTTGAGCAATGCTTAACTGACCTTCATCTGTTTTGCTGTCTATTTTGACAAAACCAAACGATTGTCCTGCTATAAAAAGTTGTAATTGTTTTAGCTCTCGACCATAAGCTTCACGATCAATTTTAACACGCGCACTGACCTGCGCTTGTGCCCCAGCCGCACGTTGCAGTAACACTGAAATACTATGGCTTTGATTATCTGCTTGATAACCTGCTACACGACAAGTTCCAGTATTATCACAGGCAATCTCCCAATCCTTATGGGAAAAATAATTACCCTGTATCTGAGCATGGCTCAAAACACTGCCGAATGCCGCTGCTAGGCCAAACAGGCATTGCCATATGAAATTATTATTTTTCACGCCCTTGGCTCAAATTTTATAACCTCTTCCATGGTAAAACTGTTTGTCTATAAACACCAGCAGAAAAATTATTTTTGCGATGTCGGGCTTAGCTATCTCTAGACTGCTGTAAAGCCTCTAGCTTTTCACGGCGCAATTTTTCATTGCTCAATGTCTGCATTAAATCGGCAGCCAAACCTTTGAGTAAGTTCATATCATCTTCAGTCATGCTTTGTGGTTCACGATCTAGCACGCAAAAACTTCCCAAGGCAATTCCATCACTATTGCGTAAAGCAACCCCCGCATAAAATCGAATACGATTATGTAATAACTCAGGTAAGTGAGCGAAACGAGGATCTCGTTGTAAATCGTGAATGATTAAGCTTTCATTTTGATACACCAAATGGCTGCAAATCGCATCATGCTTCGATTGGCGTACCTGCATTGGTTGATCACTCGCTTTAGCCAACAAACTATCCGGTGTATAGACCCAGTCTTCTTTAACCCATGAGATTTGTGCATATTTCACATCAAAAGCTTGTCGTGCCTCTTCAATATATTGCTCGAACAATGGCAAATTACGTTCATCCAATACATTTAAATCCTGCAAAGCTTTCAAGCGTATAGCTTCTTCCTTAGGATCAGGCTCATCTAACCACAATTCACCTTGTCGCATTTGTAAGGCATCTATACTGAGCAATAAGTCATTCAGATTATTCACTACTGCATCCACATCAAACTTGGCTTTGATTTCATCTAATTGCTGAATATCGGCACAACTCCATAACGCGATAATCAGTTTTTTATCGGGATATTGACGGCGAATGATATGGCTTAATAACCGAATTTGCGCCTCAGGTGCCGTGTGGAAAATTGAGATGCATACGATCTGAATGCTGTCACTCATTTTGACAAAATTAGCCTGTTGACTTTGAATTAACACTTCATCAAATGCTTGTGCAGCAACTCCGCGCACATTTAAACCATGCGCCAACATTGAAGAAACTTGCACGTCTATTTCCCAACGCGCGCCGGCACAATAGACTTCAGCTTCAGCACTACTCGGCTTAAATGGATAAGCGTGCTGGAATTGTTGATTAAACAGTTTTAGACCTTGATGTAGGCTCAATCGATGCTCTGCACTGGCCTCGGTATTATGACCTTTTGAAAAAATGCGTATCGCTGGGATCGCCACTTGATCGTAAAAGGCATTAATACGGCGCACCTTTAGCTCTTCTGTGGCATTTTTCGGCAATTTCTCATTGATAAATCCCTGCGCGACATCCATTGCATCTTGTACGTCATCGGCAACTAAACGCTGATAAAAACGCTCATAAGGAGTTAATGCCGGTGCATTACCAATTAATATTCTAAAGAAGCCTAAAGATGGCACATAATTCGAAAGCACCAATAAACATGCGGTGAGTGGCGTTGATAGAATCAGACCAATTGGTCCCCACAATGTAGTCCAAAAAGTTGCTGCCAAAATAATTGCTAAGGTAGAAAGTCCCGTACTTTCACCATATAACCAAGGTTCAATAATATTATTACTAATAAGTTCGAGTAATAAAATTAAACCAACTGTCCACAGCACCATATTCCATGTCGGATCAACTGCAAATGCTAGGGTAATTGGAAAAATTGCTGAAATCATCGGGCCGACATAAGGCACAAAACGCATCACAATCGCAACCATTCCCCACATGATTGCAGCAGGCACACCAATAAGCCACAACCCCAATGCCATCGGAATGCCATAGGTGACATTCACCATCAATTGCATCCGTAAATAGGTTCCGATGCGATTAGCTGCCTCATCTAGAGCGTCTGTGCCGATATTTAAGTTACCACCGAGCAATTTTAGAAAACGGTCATGCAGGTCTTTTCGATTGACCAAAATTAGAATCACAAACAGAAAAACAATACCGGCTGTAGCTAAAGGACTGAGTACTTTATCACTCCACGCCATTGCTGCTTCTGCGTTAGTTTGCTCTTGCCCGACCACTTTGACTTTTTGCACACCAGGTTCTTTTTCCTCTGGAACTGCTTTATCAATCGAAGTTTCTACTGTATCAAGCGTGGTTTTGCCCCATCCCAAACACTTGGCCCTTGGGTAAATTGACGAACTGAATTTAATTTCTTTTGAATAGTACCGTGATATTGCGGCAATTGCTGACTGAGCTGCCCCAACTGATAACCCAAATAGGTTGCAGCTCCTGAGAGTATTGCCAAAACCATCGCCACGACCAATATGATGGACGGCATTTGCGGTAGTCCCAATTTGCGTAAACGCATAACTAATGGATCTACCAAAAATGCCAAAAGCACGGCCAAGGCCAAAGGAATTAAAATATCTTTGCCTAGGTACAGTGCCGCAATTACGATTGTGGAAATAATAAAGCCCGCAGTAATGCGAATGAGCTTTTGTAAATCGGCTTGAGGGGCAAGCTCTTGTTGTTGCAAGTATTGCAAACTCTGTTGTACTGAATCCGTTTCAGTGGTGTTTTGTGGTCGAATTTTATTATTTTTATGATCCATTTTTATTGTCCTGAATCATGGGTTATTGTTTTTCAATTTAGGCTGATAAAGCACAATTAAGTACAATATTCCTGTAATAATTTGCAAATAAAAAAACATGCAGCTCAGGTTCAGGTTCAGGTTCAGACTATAACTTGTGCTCGAACTTTTAAAAATGAATGGGTTTGCTTTGATGTGTTACTAAATCAACTGGGACAGATACATGTTGATGGACAATTCTCCACTTTCCTTTGGCTTTGCGCAGTCCCATACTGGAGCGACACCATGAATTCCCCGGCGTTGGAACGCCACTCATTTGATCAACCATAGAATAACAATGCACAAAAGCTAAGTGTTCATCCGTATGAATGACCACTTCACGACGAAAAACTTTAAGCCCTTCTCGGAAATAGTCACTATAGAATTCCCACATTTTTTGATAAGACATCAGTCCCTGCATTTGACAACTCGCATCAAAAAAACTCACATCAGCAGCACAGTATTCTGCAATTTTTTCAATATTTAATTGGCAAAGCACCTCATCCCAACTGTTTAAAAATGCTTTAATTTCTTCACCAGCAACAAGGTTGCCTACAACTTTCATTTGTTCTGACATATATTCAGCCTTGAATAATTTTTGCCTTTGATGACTTACATTGAATGCGGCAGTTGTATTGCCACTATTTTCCAACTTACACCGCTACGCTGCATACTAAAAATCGTAAATTGGGCGTTTTTTGCAGCTGTGCGAACAGGGACCTCTATATCAAAGCGATTCCATGCTCGATATTTTGTCGTTGGTCGTATTGCTTGTGGCTTCTGCCCAACTTGCAGATTTTCGACGGTCTTGTTGGGCTGAAAAGTGAATGAAGGTGATAGCTGATTTTTTTCTTGTGCAATTACCTCCTTGTTGAATGAATTAGACCAGTCCTGTAATTGCTCTAAATGTCGAAGTTCAGCGATGTTTACACTGTCTTTTATTGCTTGTCCTTGCATTAAAAGCATTAAGCTCGTCGGGTTAACGATCACCTCCACAGCAGCATCACTCAAATTCGCACTAAATGGCATCCCCCACTTTTGCACAAACTTAGGCATCTGATTCAACGCGAACTGCTGAACTACCCATTGTTGAATTTGCGGTTTAAGACTACTTTTTACTGCAGCATAATCGATATACTTTGAGATTTTTTCAGGTTGATTTTGCTCATAAGCTTGGTGTATTTGAAACAAAACCCAATAAGGGGATGCAAGCCAAATAAGCAACGTGAGTGCAAAAGCACTCACGAGACTATATACCCCTATTCGATGCTGTTTTATCATGATTCACCACACTTCAAGATGTAGTTCAGGTACATCCATATACCTTTGAATGCTGTATATTTTTCACTTTCATTCAGTCTAATTACAAAGCCTTCACAGACATCTCATATCCATCTATTACAGACAGAACTATTACACAAAGAACGACTCAGATATTCAGTGAAAACTCTCTAATCAAAATACCAAATCTAATGCTCTCTATGCGACCGTTTGATCCTTAATCGTCGTGGTAGAACCATTGGTTTTTACCGACTCAATGCCTTTATCACGAGATTGCTCACTCGCATAAAACTGACTGCTACCAATAATCTGATGGTTCGCGGCTTTCAAATTAAAATATGGCTTACCATTTTTTGCGGTCAAACGCTCAAAACGGCTATCATCCGCGCTATTTTTTTGAACTGATTCAATTCCATTTACAGCAGAAGCTTTTGCCTTATACAACTCACTGTTTAAAATCACTTCGCCATTACCTGCTTTCAGTACAAAACGATATTGCTGATCACTTGATTGACTAATTTCATACCAACCTGACATGATTTTCCCCTATTCTTAAATCAATTTTAGTTTTATTCCATCAGGATTTATTGTTTAAAAGTTAGCCTGATTCTTCGAATATAAATGAACTTGATCACACTTTTCAATGGCTTTTTTTATCAGTGGATTAACATAAAGTTGAAACGATAAAGAAGTGATTTTTAATGCAAAAAACTCCTTCATTTGACCTGTAAAAAACCGGCCAATGCCGGTTTTTTTCATGATTCAGTCATCAACATTTGCTAGGACAAAACATTCAACTGAGCTTAATTAACTCAATTAAGCCTGAATAATGGTTTTACTATAAGTCTCTTTATTCATCTCTAAAATCTCGACACATAATTGGACATCACACTGCGTTACAGGCACATGTTGCTGTAAAACGTGCAGCAATTGATTCGAAATCTGTTGTTGTACTTCAATTGAGCGCCCTGTCAACAATGATACTTTGGCATGAATATAAGCTTGGTTGGCATTTTCATCTAAACCCACAATGAATTCTGGCTGAACCATTGCACGACTTTTAATATCCTTAGCATCGCTTACATGACCCGATTCAAATAAAGACAAATTTAAAGCTTTAAGTAATGGACGTGCTTCGACTGCAAGATTGTCTGAATATTCCACATGAATGTGCGTCATAAGAAAAGTTCTTTGTAACAGAGATTAGCTCTATTATGAGGGCAGAACAATGCAAGAAATATGCTTCAAACGAAAAAGATATATCTATTGTTTTAGTTTTATCCAAGCCTTGTTTAAAACAAGGCTTGGATCTATCGGTTTACACAGATCACTTGATGATCGATTACAAATTTCGTTTTAGACTTTTTTCACATACTCTGACTTAAGCTTCATCGCACCAATCCCATCAATTTTACAATCGATATCATGTCCATCACTCGCATCAGTCAGCAAACGAATATTTTTGACTTTGGTGCCCACTTTAACAACAGAAGATGAACCTTTAATCTTCAAATCTTTTACAACAGTCACAGTGTCACCATCAGCCAAAAGATTACCATTAGCATCTTTAATAAGCACTTGCTCTTCTACAGTAGATTCACCCTCTTTCCACTCGTGTGCGCACTCTGGGCAAATCAATAAATCGCCATCGTTATATGTGTATTCTGAATTACATTGGGGACAATTAGGTAAAGACATAAAAAACCTCAAAAAACATGAGCAACAATTGTGCTCAAAACATCAATATAACATTTTTATATTTGTCAGAATATTAAAAACCTTATTTAAGATAGGGTTTTATTATCGTGGCGATGCAGCTAGATCATTTGTATAAGCATTTCGGAACTATCTTCAGTGAATAGAACTCTATCGGAAGTCATTCATCTAGTTCATCAAGTAGTAGCTCACATAAGAATGTCGCATGATTGTACTGCATATTTTTTGCAGCTGTTAATAAGGTCAGCGATTGCTTCTTGAGTAATTCCCGTAGTGTAATAATCGCTTGAGATTGCGTCTCGAGCTCAACTCGATAACGCGCTCTAAATTCATCCCAACGACTTTCCATGGCATCATCTTGATGAAACCAACGGCGTAACGCTGTCGATGGGGTCAGCTCTTTAGGCCATAAATCAATTTGAGCACTTTCTTTACTCATACCACGCGGCCATAAACGATCGACCAATATGCGCTTACCATCGGCAGGACTTGCAGGCTCATAAATCCGTTTAATTTGTATCGGCACCATGAACTCCTCTATCCACTTTACCTTTCCAACTTCAAATTATTCATCTGGAATTGCAGGATTAACTAAAAAAGACAACAGTTGCAAAGACTCCTGCCATCCTAAATAGCATGCATCTGGTGGAATGACATTCGGTACACCTACTTGAGTGATCAGTAACTCTGTACCAACTGAAACTTCCTCTAAACGTACTGTTACTTCAATTTCACCAGCCAATTCAGGTGTGTCAAAACGGTCGGTATAACGTAGCAGTTTATTAGGAATCACTTAATGATAAACACCATGGAATGAGTGACGCGTACCTGTGGTAAAGTTTTGAAATGACATGCGATAGGAACCACCCGTACGTACATCAGAATGCTCTATATGTGCCGTAAAACCATGTGGTGCCATCCATTTTACCAGCGCATCTGGCTCAACTAATGCACGATATACGCGTTCTGGCGGTGCGCTAAACACACGATGTAAGCGTATAGTGTTGCTCATATTGTTCTCCATTCTTATTCTTCTATGTTCTACGATATCTCATTATATATTTTGCGACATACTGTCACTACACGGTTTTAAAAGGCTTCACCCAGAAGTTCATCGATTAACTGAATAAAAGTGCAAATGCTGTTACAGCTCATTCATATTACAAAGCATCCAGTGCTTAATATGTTCTAAGAAATTTACTCTATTGAATTGAGATACTTATTAATCAAAACCCAGTGGCGAACACTGGGCTTGATGCTTTTATCTATATTCTATTCAATAATTTTTTTGCGAAAACGCTTTGATCACTGCGCCCGTTATGGCTTAGTTAATGGATTCTTCTTCAAAGTCATCATCTTCATAAATATACGCCATACAGCCCCAACCGTCATATTCACCAGAGTTTTGTTCAGCAATCTTCATAAACCACTGTTCAAGATCGACGATATCTTCATAGTCAGGCTCCATGTACACATAAATGGTAATAATCCATTCTACGCGATCAGATTCTTCATCTTGGAACAAAGAAATTTTTTGCTCTTCTTTGAGTAAGAACAGCGCACACTGTTCTGCTAAGGCTTGACTTGAAAATGCAATCGAATATTCAATCTCATGCGGTACGCTTAAATCATCCCCATCTTGCTGCATTTGCCACAGCACATTACCGTTATCATCATCAGGAAATTGTTTAAAATCACGCGACATGATGCTGTTCCTTATTTTGGATAAATTTTATTCTACGGCTATAGATTAACGGATAATTGTTGCAATTTGCAGCACTGAAACATATTTTCAGCATAAAAAAAGGCTTTCATAGAGAAAGCCTTATTATTAGATCATTGAATTATACAGCCTACCTTACCGCTGCATTGGCTTGTTTAAGCTGCATCACAATTGCAGCCAGTTTTAACTCTTCCAAACGTAAATTTAAATATGACTCCAACACCTGCGCCTGACTAAAGTTTGCACCGTGTGCATTCAGTAAGGTGTAATCGTCTTTTAAGGCTTGTAGTGATTCACCCAAGTTATCTACGGTTAACTGAGCCAAATATAAATCTGCACGACTATTTAACACCAAAGTGAACAAGTGGATGGCTGCAAGGCGACGGTCTTCATCGACATAATTGCATGTTGCCGTTTGCTGTTGTTCAGCTGCATCCAACATTTTACAGCGTACCGCCAATAAACTTTGTACCGCATCAGACTCATCAAAACCGGCAATGAGTTCATCAAGGACCTGTTGAACAGGTAAAAAGAACTTGCCTTTATAGCCTTGTACTTTATGTTCAAGCGCATTAATGACATTTTGTAGTTGCTGTTGCTCAACAACTTGGTGATACAAACTTTTTAATTCTTCACGGGCTTTTTCCTGTGTCCGTGTTTTTGCCTTTTCTTGATATTGCGCTAAGAAATGTCGAACTTCATCGATATGTGATTTGATGTCTTGCAGCATTCTGCCCTGCATTAATTTTAGTGACTTCCACCAAGCCATCTGCCTGTAAAGCACGATGTTCAACATACTGTTCAACCTCAGCAATATGCTGATATTTACTGACTTTATCGACTTGAACCTTAAGTCCACTGTTTTGAATACGCAGTTGGCTAATTTCAAATTTCAAATCATCTTGCTGTGCTTCTGTTTCAGCAAGTTTTAAACGCGCACGGTCTAGGTTCTCTTGCAAAGACGCAAGATTTTTATCATTGCTCGCCTTACGGCTAAATACTAACAATAATAGTATAAGCAATATAATAACAAGGATGATCAAAGCAATGTTTAACATTCTCTAATCCTCAAAATCAGCAAAAAAAGTAATATTGAATTTTTTAAACTAAAAATTACAATAAAATAAAAATAAATCACAATTCATACTAACAGAAATAATATGCATTCGTATATTTTTACGATTAAAAACATTCCAACTCTTCAATTATTAAGCTATTGTATTTGTTTGTATTTATAACCTTGTTAAGTTGAAAGAATTCAATTGAAATGTTTCATAACACTCTAATTAAGTGATGATTAATATTTTTTATTATTTACTAATAGTTACATAGAATGTTTTCAAATTACCGCAATAATTCACATTTTATATAAATGCTTTTTGCATATTTATATATCCCTAGAATTGGGGATATTTAAAAAATTATCCCAAACTTAAAACTCAAATTTTGACAGTTAAGTCATATAAGATATGACAAAGAAAAAGACAAAATAATGCTCTCAGTCGGTACCTTGAATTGCCTACTGATGCATTTTCGAGTGATTTTTCATCAAAAATCAGGTGCGCAATGAATATGAATTGGTAGCTTTGATAGTGGCTGAGTAAAACTCAAATCGCTGGCATGCAAAGCCATTCGCCCTAGCTGACTCAATTTAGCATTTGGATGATAAAGCTGATCGCCTGTAATTGGATGTCCAATATGCATCATATGCACACGAAGTTGATGAGAACGCCCTGTCACTGGTGTCAATAACACGCGACTAATATCATTCACTTCATCATAATCTACAGCTTGATAGAGTGTTTTCGATGGCTTACCCAATTCAAAATGCACCATTTGGCGCGGACGATTTTCCCAGTCGGTAATGAGAGGAACTTCTACACTACCCGTCCCCTCTAATTGCCCTTGTACCAAAGCTACATATTGCTTTTGTACGGTACGCGCTTGAAACATTTTGCTGACCGCAACTTCCGCATCACGATGTTTTGCAAACATTAAAATACCCGATGTTGCCATATCTAGACGATGGGTAATTTTCGCTGCCGGATAGCGTTCAAGCACACGTAAATAAGCACTGTCATGATGTTCTGGTAAACGCCCTGGCACAGAAAGCAATTCCGCAGGTTTTTCAATAATCACCAAATCCTCATCTTCGTACAAAATTCGAAGTGGGCTTTGAGGTGGTGCATAAACAAAGTGCGGATCTAATGGCATGAACAATACAGCAAAATGGGAGAATGGCGGCAAAATAACAATTGAGCCAAACCCTGTCAATCTTTGCTATTACATGTTTCTACACTCATATGCGTGCTATTTATTGTTGGCACCTGATTTACCAAATGCCGGCTGTAATTGATCAGCAAGATCGTCTTCAATCAATTGCAGCACTTCAGCGGGAAGTGTATCGGCATATTGATGAATCGTTATTTCATATTGGCCTTGAAACCATTGATTTAAATGTAATGCGTAGGTACTTTTATGCCCGAAGCCCAAATGCTGTGCCAATCTATTCCGAATACTGTGGCGTGAAGACCCTACATATAGAAACTGACTTGGGCGATTTAATTTTGCGCAGGCATGCGTTTTAAGTAATCGAAAATTTTGAAATTGCTGAAAAGTTGTATTGATGTCTCCTTCAATCTGTTGGATAACATAAATAAAGCGTCCATGACTGGGCAATTGTTCCAACGTTGTAAATTCAAAGGTACGGTCAGGTACAAGCTTTTTTGCTTGTATACAATGTTCAATCAATCGGTCAAGATAACGCATAATGAAGGATTAAAAAGCGAAAAGAAAATCATCATAGTGTGTTTGTAGTTTAATAAAACCAATGTTTTTATTATTTTTTATTATCTCAAAGGAATTTTTTAGGGTGTAAGAGAAAACAGTGTTGTTTACTTCAACTATCATCACTTTGTAAGTTATGATCTTATAGCCTATAAACTTTTGATTTATAGCGTCCTAAGCTGAATCGAGACCTTTTGGGTGAGTACTGTACGCGTGTTTTGCACCGCTGACAGCATGCTACTCTTTTCAATCTCTGTAACACCCTTGAGATATATAGTAGTGACTTGATAGAGGGATTGTTTCCCCGAAATCTGGCTAATTTCACTATTTTTGAAAATATTTTTCATAATTTTTATAAATTTATAAAATTTGTATCACAACTATCATTTTCATGCCATTTTTGATGCAAAAATTCAGTTTTATCGCGACTTTTTTATTATGCGCTATTGAATTTTAAATCATGATTTTTGGAAGTTAAAAGTCCGTAATAAGCCACTTTAGATAACCGTAGACGGTTTAAAAGTTCTTATCATTTTTTAAATTTGAAGAAATCAAATGCTGAGTACATCTAAGCATCGTTACTCATACATATCTAAGCTTAGCTTTACATCAATAAATTGAGGGCATTTTTAGCTTAAGCCACTGATAGCTAAAAGACATATTCAAGATTGATATAAAAATAATAAGGTATTTTGGATAGGCGGCGAATTAAAGAAGAAAAATTAAAAATTAAGCAAAAATCACAGAAAGATTTTTTGTAAAAGATGAAATGCAGAATAATTATTGTTGTATTTTTAGGGTGGTGTAAGAGAAAACAGTATGTTTACTTCAACTATCATCACTTTGTAAGTTATGATCTTATAGCCTATAAACTTTTGATTTATAGCGTCCTAAGCTGAATCGAGACCTTTTGGGTGAGTACTGTACGCGTGTTTTGCACCACTGACAGCATGCTACTCTTTTCAATCTCTTTCACACCCTTGAGAGATACTTTAACTAAGATGCATCGGGATTAATTTCCTAAGATTTTAGAATTTTTTTAAAATTCAGAAATATTTTTCGCAGCATTCCGCTCTTGTAGTATTTTTTCCCTTTAGCCTGATTTTTTAATCTTTTTATTGCACTAAAAACACATTTATAAGGAATATTTTCTTCAATACGCCTTATATTCATCTCGATTTTCCATCTTTAAAAATTGAACTATTGTTTCTTTTTACTCATTTCTGACAGCAGGTCTAATTGTATTTCCTGAATTTTAGCCAAGCGATCCCATTGGTGCATTATTGACATACTCCCACCACTTTCGACTAGCTCAAGTGGAGGATTCTAAAAGCAAAAGCTCTTAGGCGACTTCCTCACGGATTTCACTTGCTTTCTGCTTCACAAGGCGACCTTTACCGCATCCACCCT
>NZ_VOYM01000132.1:0-4790 GCF_013420285.1 Acinetobacter sp. YH01019 | reverse complement strand
CATGAGAAAGCCCATATAAATGGGTAATGTACAAGTTGCTGTAGAAGCATGTTTAATTCGTCTGATCACAGATACTTTATAAAGTATTTTAATACTTTTTTGAATCCGTCAATGCGTAAGTCCTATAATCTATCAGAATTGAAAAAAAATCAGACAATTTTTGCTTTTAATTGCATTTACTTACAACTTTTTCACTTTTTTGCCATACAGCAAAAAAAGAGCCCAATGTTGGGCTCTTTTTTATTGATTTAAGCTTTAGCTTTAAGACCGGCTTCAAGTACATCAAATAAATCATCCGCAATTGAAGTGCCAAATTGCGCATCAATTTCACGGACACATGTTGGACTCGTCACATTAATTTCAGTCACATAATTGCCAATCACGTCAAGTCCAACAAAAACCAAACCTTTTTCACGCAAGAAAGGCCCAACTTTTGCGGCAATGGCTTTGTCATTTTCAGTTAATGGACGTGCCTCACCCAAACCACCTGCAGCTAAATTTCCACGCACTTCACCATTTTGTGGAATGCGCGCCAAGCAGTAAGGTACAGGCTCACCATTGACCATTAAAATACGCTTATCACCATCAACAATTTCTGGAATATAGCGCTGCGCCATAATCGGCTGTGTGCCATTATTGGTCAAAATTTCAATGGTTGAACCAATATTCACACCGTCTTGATACAAGCGGAAAATCCCCATACCGCCCATACCATCTAGAGGTTTTACAATCACATCACCATGTTCTTGTAAAAACTCACGAATTAAGCTCTGCTGTGAGGTGACTAACGTCGGCACTTGCAGCTCAGGGAATTGGGTCGCAAATAGCTTTTCATTGCAGTCACGTAGGCTTTGCGGCTTATTGATAATCCACGCGCCTTCACGTTCAGCCTGTTCCAAAATATAAGTGGTGTAGACAAAGTTCATATCAAACGGTGGGTCTTTACGCATCAACACAACATCGTAATCTGCAATGGATTCTTTTTTCTTTTCGCCTAATTCATAGTAGTGGTTGTAATCTTCAAACACTTTCAGCGGTGAAATCAAACCAAAGGCTTTGCCGTGCTCAATATATAAATCTTGCTGTAATGCATAGCCCAACTCATGACCGCGGCGCGCTGCTGCCCATAGCATCGCCATTGAAGTATCTTTTTTTAGGTTTACATTTTCGATGGGATCCATCACAACAAGTACACGCATCTGGAACGCTCATATAAATTTGATTGCTGAAAAGTATAGCGGAGATTGGCGCGGATGTTTTCTGATTTTTCGTGATGATTATCTTTTAAATAGCACTTGGATATTAGGCTTATTTCAATATCACAATGTTTTTATTTTCAAAACTTTGCTGTATTTTAAGCTTCATCTCATAACAAAATAATCACAAAGAATGCCAAACAAACAACGAACATTTAAATCGGGGGTTATCGTCGGTGTACTCGGGAGCTGTGCCGTGGTTGGCCTAGGCTTTGCAGGGACTGTGGGCTTTGAAAAGTATCAAAACCATCAAGTTTTGACGCATGTTGAGGAACAGAAACAACAGTTTATTTCTCAAGTGAATCTGTTGTATTTGTCTCAAAGTACCGACAGCTCAGAACAAGTGATGCAACTGTTACGCCAATCATCTCCGATTCAGCGCGATGTCATTGCCAACCTAGAACAGAAAGATGGCGTTGTATTTCAGTTTGATCGGCTGCAATTGTCGGCTGAACTGCAAAATCATGACAAAATTCCTACCGCATTGGCAGGACATCATCTGTATTTTCAACCACAAGTGTACGCCGGACAGCCGATTAAGATTTGGCAATGTTTTTCTGATTTAGCAGACAACCTTCGCCCCAAAGACTGTCTATATCGACAAGAAGCACCGGATAATACTGAACTGTTACGCACTGCCCTGCTGGCTTCTGTGGCAAGCAATCGTCAACAAAGACAATCATCCAACTATACGCCGCCTGTGCAAAATGATTGCACAAAGTTTAAAACACAACTGCCGACTCAATATGATGTGTTTGCCACCGGTGCATATTCAGGTCGGGAAACCAGTTATCAAATTGATGACAGCGGTCATCAAGCCACTGAAATGGATATTCAAGTTCAGCATAACCGTCCGGTGGTTTTAATTTTAGGGGCGTATGAGCCAACCATTTGGAAAGTTAAATGGGAGAGCAATACAAGAATTGTCGGTGTCATTGCCACCGGTTATCACGCGCAGCGTGTGGTTGGTTTACCTAAAGCGATTCCAGTTTTAGAAACGTCGTACAAAAATTCGCAATGTGGCTACAGCTATGTGTCAGATGATAATGCAGCAGAAATGAATCAACTTTCGCAGCGTATTTTGCAGCGTGATATTCAAGCCATTGTGATTGCTAAAAACGGGCAAGCCAATATTGGCAATATCAGCGCAGATACGCAACTGAGCTCATCTAAAGAGCGTTCTATGAAAGATGTGATTGATCCGAATGCGCCATTGGCAGGCCCTGCTGGGATACGAGATGCCGTAGCGAAGGGCTTACTCCGTCCTGCCACACGTGCAGATATTGACGCGTGGAAAGCCGCCTACAATAAAGCGCGGAATATTCATACCCCACCCGTTGTTGGCGGTTCTGGATCATCGGGTACGGGCATGGACTATGTGCATTTTGATAGTGCTTATGTGGTATTAAAAGACATGACCATACCAGCAGGCTTATATGGTGCGCATTCTGTGACCTTCTTTGTGCCACAGGGCGTGCCGCGACCTAAAGGTAATCCCGGGCATTCAACCATTTATGAAATCAGATCTGGCAATTGCTATGGCTCGAGCCCAAATTGTTCAAGGTCATGATTTTATATGTGATGTACAGATAAAAGGGGTTCTGTGCCCTCTTCATCATACTCAGAGTTCAGACAGGTATTTGATATGCAGCAGGCTATTGTTGATTTTGCTTTGGATGATGAAAATCATTGGTATGCGATTTTAGCCTGTGGTCATACGCAGCATGTGCGACATGATCCACCATGGCAAAATCGCCCTTGGGTGATAACGGAACAAGGACGGAAAGAAAAATTAGGCGTGATATTGGAGTGTAAGAAGTGTGATGAAGAACTGTAACTCCAAAGTAGAAATGTCCTACCTTAAAACCAAATAGAAATGTCCTATACAGACATTTCCAAGTCAAGTACAGGATTCAGATTTCGTTCTTTGATTACTGTTTTCTGTGCACGTCTGCTTGGCATCTTTTGAGAACGATTACGTTTGTTTTGCTGTTCCAGTTCTTCATGCTGTTGTTGAATATGATTGAGAACAGCACCTAAACGTTTATTCTCAACAATCTCTCGCTGGTTAAGCTGACTTAATTTATCGAAGATGCTGTAATTGATTTTTCTTCCCTGATATTCAATTGCAACTGTACCATCCGGGTATTCAAGGAACTCAAGATACTTGCCAATCAATCTTTGGTTTTCTTCCGTGTTTTCCAGGAGATATACGCATTTATCATAAGTAATGGTCAGGCTGTTCGTGACTCTGCGGGGGTCACGCCAGGTAAAAATATCATCTAATTCTTCGGCTGTTTCAGTGACAGTCCGGTGTAGATCCTTGGGATTAAAGGCCATCTTGGCAAACTTCTGATTGAATTGCTCAATGAAGCAGGGTAGCCAGGCATTCGCTTGTTCAATCGAACAGATGCCTTCCAGGCGCATTTCTTTGATCAGACGGTCCTGAAGCGTTCTATTGGCTCGTTCTACACGGCCTTTGGCCTGTGGTGAATTAGCGAAGATAATATCGATATTCAGGGTGCTGAGTACGCGCCCAAATTGCGTAATCTTGGTGTCTTTCTTGCTGCTTTGATTCACCCTGAAGACTGAATGTTTATCGCTGTAAAATGCCAACGGCTTACCATGCTGCTCAACATACAAACGTGTTGAAATCATATAGTCAAAGGCTGATTCTGATTCACAGAAGCGTAAATGCTGCAATTTTCCTGTGGCATCATCGATAAACACCAGCAGACAGCATTTAGGGGCTCGTCCTTCAAACCAGTCATGGTGTGAGCCATCGATTTGAATCAGTTCACCAAAGCAATCCCGGTTGTAACGAGACTGATACGGGCGTTTCAAGCGCTTGGATCGCGGAATCCATAAATTGGCTGCAATCATCCAGGAACGTAGTGTTTCCACTGAAATATCGAATCCATGAATGGTAGTGAGCTTTTCATGCGCTAAAGTGGGTCCGAAACCATGCAGTTGATCCGAAACAATATTGAGGCACTTGAGTCTGAGTTCTTCAGGAAGCCTGGAGTTGCTGATTTGACCACGTGCAGCATGGGCTAATGCAACTGGGCCTTGAGCTTTGTATTTCTGCAGTAAGCGTCTGATCTGACGTTCTGAAATATGAAGTAGCTGAGCAGCTTGGGATTGAGTTATGCGTTGATCACAGATTTCCTGCAAGACCGACAATCGTTTAAGTTCTTTATCCGACATAGACACCAACATATCAAACCGTCCGCTAAGGAAATTGCAAAAGTGCATATTCTAAAAGCGGACATTTTTACTTTGGAGAAACCGGACATTTCTACTTTGGGCTTACAAGTGTTGTTGTTATTCACCAATTAAAATGTCTATGCGATAAACCATTTAAAATGTCCTGTTTTTAACCACAAGAGTCAAGCACAGGATTTAACTTTCTTTGTTCAACAACAGCTTTCTGAGCTTTACGACTTGGCATACTTTTCTTGGCCCGGGAACGTTTATTCTGTTTTTCTAGTTCTTCATGCTGCTGTTGAATATGCGCCAGGACTGAACCTAACC
>NZ_VOYM01000131.1:0-4866 GCF_013420285.1 Acinetobacter sp. YH01019 | reverse complement strand
ATCTGAAGTGAGTGATCGATTAACTTTTGTGGTTGAAGCGGCCCAGTTTCTTCAACACACCTTCTAAAAAATCAATTTCTAATGCCTGCTCACCGATTTTTGCATGTAACTTTTTAAGATCAATGGGAGGTTCTGATGGAGCTTTTGATTGATCGAAAGCTTGTGAGGAAGCTGAGATCAATTGATTTTTCCAGTCAATAATTTGGTTTTGATGAACATCAAACTCAGAACTCAATTCAGCAAGTGTTTTTTCTGCTTTGATCGCAGCAAGTGCTACCTTAGCCTTAAAGTCGTTTGAATGATTTCTTCTTGGTCTACGTGCCATAAAATACTCCATATATTGATGTTTATAACATCATTTGAGGAGCAGAGTATCACTTATAGGAGTTGTTCAAATTTCCGGATCCATCTCTCTTTTATTGGATGCAAGAAGTAGTTTTATTGATGCTGAGTTTAAGATTTCAAACATCTTTGATGCACCGCATAAGAATGAAGTTGTTCGCTTAAATAAGAAATCACAAGCATATGTTGAAGCTAATGGCTGGATGTCCAGATCTTCCGCATTAGAACGTTTAGAACAATGGAAAAACGTTGCGTTTAACCAATATCTAGATCCAACGATCCGCAACCAAAACAACCAAAAAATTGTCCTTTCTCTTTTTGATTTGTCTGGCACATGGTCACAACCATGGGTTGATGCTGGCTATCAAGTATTTCGGTTTGATATACAGGCAGATCCTTATTTTGGCGATATTAATAACTTCAGCGTGGAATTCTTTAACGAGCTTTTTGCATGCTTTGATGGTTTGGACGTTCATGCGATTTTAGCTGCATGCCCATGTACAGACTTTGCTGTTTCTGGTGCAAGACATTTTACTGCCAAAGATGCTGATGGTCGCACGTTAAGCAGTATTGAGCTGGTGTACCAAACTTTAAGAACAATTGAATTTTTTAAACCGAATATTTGGGCAATTGAGAATCCAGTAGGGCGTATTGCGAGCTTAACCGGGTTGTCGCCGTGGCGTCTGTCGTTTGATCCGTTTCATTTTGGTGATACATACACAAAGAAAACATTATTGTGGGGCCGTTTCAATGCCGACCTACCAATTGCACCTGTTGAACCTGTTGAGGGCTCTAAAATGCACCGCCTATACGGTGGCAATAGTATTGCGACTAAGAATGCTAGAAGCGTAACGCCTGAAGGTTTTGCATACTCATTTTTCACGGCAAACAACGCACATAGCAATTCGTTAATGACGATTTGCAACAAGTATGATCGTTTAGATCCTGAGCTTTTGAGTCGCTGTTTAAATAGCGGTTTGAGTGACTACGACATCTCTAATTTGATCGATGACGATTATTACGACTGTGATGATTATTCAGCACATCAAACATTAGAAAGTGCCGTTGAAAGCATGGGGGTGGCTGTATGAATCTGAGCAAGGTTATTCATGCTTATAGGTATCTGTCTCCAGAAGATGTACCGCATGAATTAAGAGATCTAAGCCATAAAGGGGCATTTGTAAGAGGGAATTTCTATGTATAACTTGCTTCCACATGAATTAATCGTTGATAACTTTGCTGGCGGTGGCGGTACATCAACTGGTTTAGAACGTGCGTTCGGTAGACCGATTGATATTGCAATTAATCATGATCCGAAAGCCTTGGCCATGCATCGCATCAATCATCCAAAAACAAAGCACTACTGCGAGAGTGTTTGGGATGTTAACCCTGTAAAGATTACGGGCAATCAACCTGTTGGCTTGGTTTGGCTTAGTCCAGACTGTAAACATCATAGCCGTGCGAAAGGTGGCAAGCCGTTAAACAAGAAGATCCGCGGTTTAGCTTGGATTGCTTTAAGGTGGGCTGCAACAGTTCGACCACGAATCATCATGCTTGAAAACGTGGTTGAGTTTGTTGAATGGGGTGATTTGGATAAGAACGGTAAACCGATTTTAAAGCGGAAAGGGCGAACGTTTAACTGTTTCGTGAATGCGCTCAGGTACCAAGGGTACACGGTCGAATATCGTGAACTACGAGCATGCGACTATGGTGCACCGACATTGAGAAATAGATTTTTCTTAATTGCTCGGCGTGACAATTTACCGATCGTCTGGCCAGAACCCACACATGCTGAATTTGACTTTTTTGCACCTCAAAAAACGAAAAAACAACCATGGAAGACAGCTGCTCAATGTGTGGACCTTAATTATGAATGTTTAAGTTGTGTGCCCACCTGCGTAACCGCTGACGACTTGCTGAACTCCCTGAATCTGTAAAAATACGGCTTCAGTACACCAAAAGCATCCCCCACCGAAAAGTGCCTGTTGCATGGTTGATTCCTCATTCAATTAAATAACTCAATCGGGCTGATGGTTAAATTCCAGCTCATCAGTATGAAAGATAAAAAAGCCTGTCCATACAGGCTTTTTGTAGGGAAGTATTAACGCGGCTGAACAGCACTTTCCAGCTGGATCAAGAGATTTCCATGGCGATCCAGTAATTTTAAGGTTTTAGCAAATACCTGATAATGCGTCACTTTAGCTAAAGCTTCATTAAATTTCTGATCAAGCTGATCGTTGTTCATGCAAGCCATACGGGTAGTAGCCATTTGACTCAGGGTCAGCGTATCTTTTGCTGCTGTGTAGCTGCCCATAATCCGGTTACAGCTATCTGAACCTGAAACGCGCTGGGTACTGGCATCAAATTGCAGACTCGGAACATTGCGTGCGGTTGGCGCAGTCTTGATTTCAGTATTACCAATCTGGGTCGCAATCCAAGTACGATTTTGCAAAAGTTGTAAATGATTCGCGGTTTGTGTCGTGGCTGTATTGGGCACAGTTTCGCAGCCCATGACCGTTAGAACCGAGCCTAAAATCGCGATTGCAGTTAATTTTTTTAGCATGAGAGATACTCTGATCATTGACTAGCTATTTGTATATAAACAAAAAAATGATCAAGGTTCCAGTTGATTTTGTATCTTTATTGAAGTGGATTTGCTACACAGTTATCGCATGTCGGGTTTTGGTAGGCCCTGCCGGATCAGGCGTGAATAGTCCTGACTGGAGAGATTAGCGGTGCGTTCTACCCGTGGATTGACATGTGCCCGTTGATACCAAGTGTGCATATCCCAAGACTGTTCTAGTACTTTAAGATCATAGAGATAATTCGGTAAATAGCCGGAGGCCAGCAACCGGTAATCTGAGGGTAGCTGTTGTTGCGATATCGCCTGAACCATATCAAAGACTAGTGTGGTGCAATTACTGGTCAGGGTATTGTACCATTTTGGCTTTTGGGCCAGCTCATCGGCCTGACGCAGATATTCCTTGAATAGCGCTTTAGCCTGAGCTTGCGGCATTTTGACTGGGAAAAAATAGACCTGTTCACCACGGACATTGCTACGGGTATAGACAATATCCTTTTCATCCGATGCGACCAGACTCAGTTCATATTTTCGGAAAAAGCCACCAATCGCTGAAAACTCTTCATTCTTTTCCTTGCGGATTTCAATCGAGAAGGTGAGTGGCTTTTGATTGGCAAAATCGAAGCTGACCAGGGTATGGGCAATTTTAGGCCCCATCCAGTAGGAAGTAATGATGTTCACGCCAGTAATCTGATTCAGATCAAAACTGCGGCTTTCCCAGCGTTCGATATAGCGACCATCGGCCTGCCAGTCAAAGTTGCGGATATTGTGTAAGGTAACCTGATCGCCTTGCTGCTCATAATGCAGAAGCTGGGAAACCTCAGGATTCCACTCTCGATCCTGACGCGCTTCCAGACTGAAATATCCTAGCAAACAGAATAAAAAGGCCAGAAGATAAAGAACGCTATCCACTTGGCGGGAGATCAGATGCCGGGTGAAATAAATCCCGAGAACGACCAGCGCAAAGGTCAGCCAGAGTCCAATCAGTATCAAGCTGCCGATTTTGCCGATGGGAAGATGAACCCACAGCATGAGGCTGAGCCACAGGCTCGACAGAATGACGAATAAAGTAAACAGGCTGCCCAGCAGCCACAGACTCCAATGTCTGGAGATATATTCGCGTCCCTGCATCATCACTTTTTCATGAGAAATAGGTTTTATTTTCTGTAGGTTGCGAACTCAAAAGCAATGCCGGTTTTGTCATCAATATGTTGTTCTGACGCTATCTTCACAAAATCATTTGGAATTTTAGGATAAAAAATATCACCTTCAACATTTAAATCAACATGAGTAAGCTCTAGTCGATCCACAATATTGATGGTTTGCTTGAAAATCTCACCACCACCAATAATAAAAATTGTATTTGGTTTCTCTGATGCTTGAACGTCAGGAATAGATTTCTCTAAGGCTTCTTCGATTGAATGTGCAACTTTAACGCCGTCAAAATTCCAATTATGGTTTCGAGTAATTACCCAATTTACACGTTTAGGAAGCGGACGACCAATCGAATCAAAATTTTTACGACCAAGGATAATTACCCCACCTTGGGTAATTTCTTTAAAGTGTTTTAAATCAGCAGAAATATGCCAAGGCAGATCGTTATCCTTACCAATACAACGTTGGTTGTCCATAGCAACCACATGTACTACTTCAAAACTTTGGAAAGTCATAACTTAATTGTCCGGAACATATTGAATATCACATATAACAAAATCCCGCTTTATAAAAAGCAGGATTTGGTCATGGTAACTATAAAGGAAAATAAAGCTAATTTCAGCTTAATTTAAAAATCCATTAAAGCTAAAGAATTTTTAAGTAGGGTCTGTTGACATTTACTGTTCATAATTAACCCTATAAAGGTAGCCATAAAAATATACAGGCTAAAGCAACAGAACTTTGATAATTTCTTTTGAGCTTGTCATATCGAGTAGCTATTCCTCTAA